>CAISXI010000073.1 GCA_903889425.1 uncultured Roseiflexaceae bacterium
GCGGTGGCGCATCTGCAACAATTGTTCGTTGGGTTGTCACCCACGGCGCAGGGAGTTTTTTTCAAGAAATACACATGAACTACACGATATAGGCCAGCACCACCAAGAACACCAGTACGCCTGCAATAATCCCAATCACGGGGTAGGCGGTGGGGGCGGTGAGGGCCCGGATGCCGTTGATTTCGGCGGCGCTTGCGGGCTCCGCATAGGGCTCGTATTGTGATACCACCATCATTACGGTAATGATAATAAACGCAATGAATGCCATGAATGGGATGTTGATGAAGCCCAGAATATTGAAGTAATCGACGGTACACGGTACGCTTTTGAGGCAGGGTGGCGGGGGAAACCAGTCGGTTTTGATGACCAAATAGTGATAGAGCGATACAAAAATTCCTACCACCGAGAAAGGCAAGGTGTAATGATGGAGCTCGTTGTTGCGCCGGAGCATCCCAATCGTCAAGATAACCGCCAAGGGATACATCAAAATGCGCTGGTACCAACACAACAAACAAGGGGTAAAGTGCAATACTTCACTAAAAAAAAGACTGCCGCCCGTAGCTAGCCAGGCCGCCAGTAAGGCAATAGAACGGCTTGGACCGCCATAAATAGTGGTTGTCGGTGTATCTGTCATCATCGTCTACTTCTGTGTAAAAAAACCTACGGCTATTGTATCATTGAACAGAGCATTATTTACTACCTCGCGCCACCTGCTCCCCGCACAATAAAGGACGACTATGACCATTGCCCTCGATACTGCCACATTGCTGGCGCAACTCACGCAACTCGGTATCATCGGCCACGATGTGGGCGGCGGTCGCACGCGACTGGCCTTTAGTGATGCTGATAAACAAGGCCGTGATCAACTCTTCGCCTGGATGCAAGAACTCTCACTCGACATAAAAATAGACTACATCGGCAATATATTTGGTACCCTTGCCGGCAGCGATCCGGCGCTTGCCCCCTTGATGATTGGCTCGCACATCGACACCGTCATCAACGCCGGGATGTATGACGGCTGCTACGGGGTGTTGGCGGGCCTAGCGGTGCTACGGGCCTTGCGCCAGGCGGGGATTGTGCCGCGGCGATCGATTGTGGTAGCGGCCTTTAGTAACGAAGAAGGGGTGCGCTACCAGCCCGATATGATGGGCTCGTTGGTCTATGCAGGGGGCATCGATGTGGCGCAGGTATTGGATGTCATCGGTACCGATGGTACGCGCCTCGGCGCTGAACTGCGGCGGATTGGTTATGCGGGTGACCTGCCTCCTGGTGCAATGGTACCCCATGCCTACCTCGAACTGCATATCGAGCAGGGCCCTTTGCTCGAAGCACATGCCACCCAAATCGGCGTGGTCGCCGATTTGCAGGGGATTTCGTGGCAACAAATCACTATCACCGGGGTGGCTAATCATGCTGGCACCACCCCGTTGGCGATGCGCCACGATGCGGGATGGGCGGCGGCAGAATTAATCACACAGGTGCGGCGTATGGCGCTGGCCAGTGGCAGCACGCTTGCGACGGTGGGGTCGATCCAGTTTAGTCCCAATGCGATTAACGTCATCCCGCAAACGGCAATATTGACCCTCGATATGCGCGATCCCGATGACCAAAAACTGAGTGCGGCCGAAGCCCACGTGGCAGCACTATTGCAGACAATTGCCGCCCAAGAAGGGGTGACGATTCGCAGTCAGCAATTGGTGCGCTTCCCAGCGGTGCATTTTGACGACGCACTGGTGGCTGAAATCGCCCAAACGACAGCCGCACTCGGTTTTTCGCAACGCCAAATGACATCAGGGGCGGGGCACGATGCCCAGATGCTGGCGCGGATTGCCCCGGCGGCGATGATTTTTGTGCCCAGTCAGGCAGGGATTAGTCATAATCCGGCTGAATACACCAGTGATGCCGATTTGATAGCGGGTGCCACGGTGTTGCTCGCAGTAGTACAACGGTTGAGCATGTAGGGCTTGTTTTTGAATAAAAAGGATAGTAATCATGATTGTGCATAATTCACGAGTGACGGTGCGGGCCTACCCTGCCCCCCTGCAACAGATTCTCAGTATTGCCACCGCCCAAGAAAGCCGGCGTTGGCTGGCATCGTGGGAGCGGATTAGTCCACAACCAACCCCGCTGTACGAATTAGCTGGCTTGGCAAAACAGTTGGGGGTGGCGCACATCGCCATCAAGGATGAGTCGGTGCGTTCGCCCCTTGCTAGCTTCAAAGCCCTTGGCGCCCCGATTGCGTTGGTGCGGTTGGTTCGTCGGCTATGGCCACAGCACCAGTTTGATATGGCGACATTGTGGGCGGGGGGCTATGCGGCGTTGTTGGCCGACTTCACGGTGATTAGTGCCACCGATGGTAATCATGGTCGGGCCTTGGCGGCGGCGGCGCAGTCGCTGGGCTGTCGTTGTGTGATTGTCATCCACGCCAATGTGAGTGGAGAGCGTGAAGAGGCGATTGCGGCCTATGGTGCACAAATTATTCGAATTGCTGGCAACTACGATGATTCGGTAGTAGAATCGGCCCGCTTGGCGGCAGCCAATGGCTGGCACGTGGTGTCGGATACCTCGTATGCCGGCTACGAAATTATCCCCGGGGACGTGATGCAAGGCTATAGCATCATCGCTGACGAAGTGATGGCACAGACCCAGAGTCAGCCAACACATTGCCCCTATACCCATGTGTTTTTGCAGGGTGGGGTAGGTGGTTTTGCGGCGGGGATGGCTAGTTACCTGTGGGAGTTTTTTGGGCTTGTGCGGCCACGGATGATTGTAGTCGAGCCAGAGCAAGCCGATTGTTTGTATCAAAGTGCCATCATCGGGGCACCGGCTAATGCCACGGGGAGTGTCGATTCGTTGATGGCGGGCTTGGCTTGTGGCGAGACGTCGCCATTGGCGTGGCAGATTTTGCAACCCTGCATCGACGATTTTATGACGGTGAGTGATGAATCGGCAGCGCACGCCATGCGTTGCTTGGCGTACCCCACCGCCCACGACATCCCGATTGTGTCGGGGGAATCAGGGGCGGCGGGGTTGGCCGGGTTGCAGACGGTGTTGGGTGATGTTGCGGTAGCACAATCGTTGGGAATTGATTCGACATCACGGATATTGTTGATTAGCACCGAGGGTGCCACGGCACCGAGTGTCTATCACGAATGCGTGGGGGAATCGGCCGATGCGGTCGTGGCGCGGCAACCGTAGGTGCGAATAAAACCGGCGGATGATGATGCGCCGATGCGGTCGTGGCGCGGCAATCGTAGGTGCGAATAAAACCGGCGCACGATGTGCGCTGGGATTCGCCCGCACGGAATGCGCCGGGATTCGCTCCTACGTCCAGTCCCGGCGCACGATGTGCGCCGCTATTCGCCCCTACGTTTTTTGCATACAATAATTACCGATAAATATGCGCCAATGAGCCTTTGACATAGCTCATGA
>CAISXI010000074.1 GCA_903889425.1 uncultured Roseiflexaceae bacterium
GGAAGAGGATTTCTTCGTCGGCGATTTCTTCATCGCGGATTTCGAGGTCTTCACGTAGTTTTTCGTAGTCTTGTTTGAGCACGCGCTTTTGGGCGTCGATGTTGCTGAGGATGTTGTCAGCGCCATTATTCCCGGTGGGTGCTGGTGCAAATGATTGATTCCACCACGCAGTGATTTCGGGATTATTGATTTTAGCCAACTCTGCGGTTACACAATTGGCGATGAGTTCATCCGTGATGGTTTGACCAGCACTGACATTCAGTTTAAAGCCATCTATGGTTTCCTTAGTGGGTTCATCAATTTCTTGCCCCCGCCGCGTCGATAGTTCTTCCACACGTTGCAATACCGACTTTTTTTGACCGTCGTAATGGACAAATTCAGGTTGCTTCGAAAACGTTTTGCGGAGATCTGCGATGCGAGTTGGCCATGGGTTAACTGGGCTAATGGATGGTTTTTCCACTGCTGGATTAATCCGTTGCAAATCAGTGGTCAGACCGGTCGCAATGGCGCCTTGCTTGTCTTTGGCATCGATTTCGAGGCTGGCGATGCGGTCATCGTACTTGGCTTCGAGTTCGGCGCGGATTTCGAGGCGGGCTTCGTCGTCGATATGCGTGACAATGTAGGCCGCAAAGTAGAGCACGCGCTCGAGGTTGCGGGGGGTGATGTCGAGCAACAGGCTCAATCGGCTTGGTGAGCCTTTGACGAACCAAATATGGCTGACCGGAGTGGCCAGTTGGATGTGCGCCATGCGTTCGCGGCGGACTTTCGAGCGGGTGACGGTGACGCCACACTTGTCGCAGACCACACCGCGGAAGCGCACACGCTTGTACTTACCACAGTAACATTCCCAGTCACGGGTAGGACCGAAGATCTTTTCGCAGAACAAGCCATCACGCTCGGGTTTGAGTGTGCGGTAGTTGATGGTTTCGGGTTTGGTAACCTCACCATGTGACCACGCCAGAATCGCCGCGGGCGACGCAAGGCTGATGCGAATCGAGCTGAAATCGTTGATCTCGAGCATACGTAATGCACTCCCTAGGGATAACCCCTGCTATTCGTCGCGTTCCCGACCTGAAATGTTGATGCCGTCGAGCTGGACCATGTCGCCATCGGCGTCGTCGTTGAGCTGGACTGGTTCTTCGTTTTCGGACAAGACGTCGACCGATAGACCCAATGACTGTAGTTCCTTGATCAATACCTTGAATGACTCAGGTACACCGGCTTCTTGAATCGTCTCGCCTTTGACGATGGCTTCGTAGGTCTTGACACGACCAACCACGTCGTCGGACTTGACGGTGAGCATTTCCTGCAAAATATAGGCAGCGCCATAGGCTTCGAGCGCCCAGACTTCCATTTCGCCGAAGCGCTGACCACCAAACTGTGCCTTACCACCCAACGGCTGCTGGGTAACCAAGCTGTAGGGGCCAGTCGAACGGGCGTGGATTTTGTCTTCGACTAAGTGGGCCAATTTGAGCATATAAATATACCCAACGGTGACCGGGTTGTGGAATTGTATGCCGGTACGACCGTCAAACAAGCGCACCTTGCCGTCTTGGGGCAAGCCGGCTTTATCCAACCAGGCTTGAATGTCTTCTTCGCTGGCACCGTCGAACACGGGGGTTGCGATCCGCATCCCGAGCCGTTCAGCCGCCCAACCAAGGTGGGTTTCGAGGATCTGACCGAGATTCATACGGCTCGGTACACCGATGGGGTTGAGGATGATGTCAACCGGTGTGCCGTCTTCGAGGAAGGGCATGTCTTCGACGGGCAAGATGCGGCTGACCACACCCTTGTTGCCGTGACGACCGGCCATTTTGTCCCCTGCCGAAATTTTGCGCTTTTGACAGAGCAAAATCTGGACTTTTTGGTTGACGCCGACGGCCAAGTCGACATCGTTGTTTTCGGTGCGGTCAAAGCGTTTGACGCCGATGACCTTACCACGCACGCCGTTTTGGACGCGCAACGAGCTATCTTTGACTTCGCGGGCTTTTTCACCAAAGATGGCGCGGAGCAAACGCTCTTCGGCCGTCAATTCGGTTTCACCCTTGGGGGTGATTTTGCCGACGAGGATATCATTGGGGTGGACTTCGGCACCGACATAGATGATACCGCGGTCATCGAGGTTGCGTAGGCTTTCGGGGCCGACGTTGGGGATGTCGCGGGTGATTTCTTCGGGTCCCAGTTTGGTTTCGCGCGCTTCGATTTCGTAGCGTTCGATGTGGATCGAGGTAAAGACGTCTTCGCGGACCAAGCGCTCGCTGACGAGGATGGCGTCTTCGAAGTTTCCACCTTCCCACGGCATGAAGGCTACCAGCACGTTTTGACCGAGGGCCAGTTCGCCGTTTTCGGTGGAAGAACTATCAACGATAACTTCGTTGCGCTTGACCCGTTGGCCACGCACCACCGAAGGACGTTGGTTGATACAAGTATCTTGGTTGGAACGCATGAATTTACGCAAGCGGTAGGTGTCGGTAACGAGGGCGTTTTCGTCGTTGTAGAGCAGATTCCCCTGCAAATCACAGCGATTAATCACGATGGTATCGCCGGTCACACTCACCACCACGCCGTCATGGCGGGCCACAATCACCTGACCACTATCACGGGCGGCCAAATGCTCGATACCGGTACCGACAATCGGTGCATCGGGGCGCAACAAGGGCACCGCTTGGCGTTGCATGTTGGAACCCATCAAGGCTCGGTTGGCGTCGTCGTGCTCAAGGAAGGGGATGAGTGCCGTCGAGACACTGACCACCTGCTTGGGCGAAACGTCCATGTAGTCGATTTTGGAGACTTCCATGTCTTCGAATTCACCGTTGTACCGGCACGATACTTCGTGATCGATGAATCGGCCTACTTCGTTGACCACGGCGTTGGCCTGGGCAATCGAGTAGCGCTCTTCTTCGTCGGCAGTGACATATTTGACGTCGCGTGATACGACGGGGTCGATTTTGATGGTGCGCAACGGCAAACCGGCGATTTGTTTGGCCATCTCAGGACTGATGTCCATGCCTGCTTCGCCAATGGTTTTGCCCGTCTTGGAGTCGACGATGTCTTCACGCAAGCGCTGACCGGTAAACATGGCGGCCGAGGCGAAGGTGAGGATGTTCGTGGCTGGATTAGTCGCATCTTCACTTTCGGGGTCTTTTTGTGCTAAACCATTCAACACCGATCCCAATGCAATCAACAAATCACCTGTCGTCAAGTTGCGATATTCGCGGGTGGCGACAATCGTCTTGCTACCCTTGACATGGGCTTCTTTGGCATCTTCGAGGATGCCGGCTGCTGTGGGCAATTCGCGATACACACGGCGATAGGGTGTCTCGAGGAAGCCCATTTCGTTGACCCGGGCATAGGTCGACATCGTACCAATCAAGCCGATGTTAGGACCTTCGGGCGTTTCGACGGGACAAATCCGGCCGTAGTGCGAATGGTGGACGTCGCGGACTTCGAAGCCGGCGCGATCGCGGCTCAACCCACCAGGTCCAAGAGCCGACAAACGACGCTTGTTGGTGAGCTCGGCCAACGGATTGGTCTGGTCCATGAATTGTGACAACTGCGAACCACCAAACCACTCGCGGATAGCCGCCAGCACCGGTCGGATGTTGATTAACGCATTGGGGGTGGCACTTTCGGATTCGACCAACGACATGCGCTCTTTGATGACGCGCTCCATGCGCAACAAGCCGACGCGGAATTGTTGTTGGATCAATTCTCCCACCGTACGCACGCGCCGATTGCCCAAATGGTCGATATCGTCGGCCTTGAAGGCAGGGTGATTGTTGTTCAGCAAAATAATCCGCTCAATGATTTTGAAAATGTCGCGGTCAAGCAATACCCGGATATCGAGGCTGGGCGGGTCGGTGACACCGTCGCGCTCGTAGAGGTTTTTGTTGAGTTTGTAGCGACCCACTTTGGCCAAATCGTAACGACGCTCGCTGAAGAAATAAGACTCCAGCAATGATTTGGCATTATCAAGGGTCGGTGGGTCACCTGGGCGCAAGCGCTTGTAAAGCTCAATCAATGCTTCTTTGGAATTGCGCGTGCTGTCTTTGTCGAGGGTCGTGCGCAAATATTTATGATCGTATTTTTCTTCGAGGGTGCCGAACACTTCTTCGACGTGCTCGCTATGCCCGTGGTTGACCAAATCGCTGTCGTCACACCAGTGCCCTTCGCCATTGGGGCCCGCTTGCCATGCCAAAATCGCCCGTAACAACACCGTTACTGGCATCTTGCGCTTGCGATCCACTTTGACGGAAATAATATCGCGCTTGTTGGTCTCGAATTCGAGCCAAGCACCGCGGTTGGGGATGAGCTTGGCGGAGTGCATTTTGCGGCCAGTGTTGGCATCGTCTTCGGCACTGAAATAGACACCCGGTGAACGAATCAGCTGTGACACCACCACACGCTCGGCACCGTTGATCACAAACGTGCCGTTTTCGGTCATTTGCGGGAAGTCACCGAGGAAGGTGTCGCTCTCTTTGATTTCGCCCGTGCTCAAAATGCGCAATTGGACATTCACGCGCAATGGCGCCGAGAAGGTCAAATCATATTCGCGACATTCATGCTCGTTGTGGCGGGGGGTACCGAAATGGAAATCGCCGAAACGTAATTCGAGATTTTTGCCCGTGAAATCAGTAATAGGCGAAATCTCACGAAACAGCTCCTTTAATCCTTCGGTGCGGAACCAATCGAAACTGCGCATTTGGGTTTCGATGAGATTGGGCACCTCGATGGCATCGCGCTCTTGACCGAATGTGTGCCGTGCGACCTTTTCACCCGTGGGCATATTGGGTAATACCAACGGCGGCAGGGCAACGTGACGATGAGTAGGAGACATGGAAACCTCGCTTTGTTCGGGCGGTAACCAAGGGGCAACAAATGTGCATAAACACACGACAATGCAAAAAACACCCTACCCGGCGATTTTCGTCTCTGTTTGGACGGTACTGCCTGGTAGTTGTTATCTGCGATTCATCGTGCGCGGTTCCTGACATGACGGTGTACGAAGAGTACTGCCATATACAGCGAATTAGAATAATACTATAAATTGGTGCGTTCGTCAAGAGTATATGTGCAAATCACCCGTGAAATGGTTTTGTGATAAATTGCTGATACAAAAAACACCGTGTCATTACCAGCGATTTTACAGTATAGAGCAGTTTTGCGGTTTTTTTATGAAGGAAAATATCAGCTCAGCGAGATGTGTTACAATAATGCACACCTACATAGGTCATGTTGATGATGATATAGATTGTGTTGTAAAGGGTAATACTATGCCTATTGTTGTCGGTATCCGTTTTAAGGATTCCGGAAAAACATACTACTTTGACCCGACCCAAACCGATGCCGTGGTGCAGGGCCAATATGTGATTGTCGAAACTGCCCGGGGCCTCGAAATGGCGCGGGTCTCCGAATTACCGCACGAAGTCGAAGAATCAGCGATTGTGGGCGAGCTCAAACCGGTGATTCGCCATGCTACTCCCGAAGACGACGTACGCTGGAAGCAACTCAACAGTCGCCAAGATGAATTAATCAAACGCTGCCAAGAAAAAATCGACGAGCACGAATTGCCGATGGGGCTAGTCAAAGCCGAATATAGCTTTGATGGGTCGCGTTTGACCTTTTATTTTACGGCCGACAAACGGGTCGACTTCCGCAATCTGGTGCGTGATTTGGCGCGGACTTTCCGGACGCGCATCGAATTGCGCCAAATTGGCCCGCGCGACGAAGCCAAACTGCTCGGTGGCATCGGCCCGTGTGGACGAATTTTGTGTTGTGCAACGTTTTTGCCCGACTACGCCCGTGTCTCGATCAAAATGGCCAAAGACCAAGACCTGCCCCTCAATCCCAGCAAAATCAGCGGTGTTTGTGGGCGCTTGTTGTGCTGTCTAGCCTACGAACACGAACAATACATCGAGATGAAGGCCGAAATGCCGCGCCGTGGCATGTGGGTGCAAACGCCCGAGGGCCCCGGTGAAGTGGTCAATGTCAACGTGCTCCGTAGCACGGTGACGGTGTTGTTGTCGGCCACAGGCGTCCCCGAAGAGTTTTCGCCCCAAGTCATCCAAGAAACAACCAATGAAGTGGCCAACCAAGCCAAAGCGCGTAACGCCGAAGGGATTACGCCGGCGGTATCGCATCAGCGCAACCGTGGCGAACGCCGCTTGTTGCGTGAAGAATTCGAGTCATCGGATATGTTGGCAGCCTTGGCGGCCCTCGAAGATAAACCAGACGAACAATCACGGGGCGACGATATCGGCGCTGCCGTCCGCCAGAAACCCAACGACAACCGCCGCGATGACAATCGCCGCGACGACCGTCGCAATGCGCCACCGATGCAAGATCGCCGTGGCTCGGATAACCGCCCCACTGCCGATCGGCGGCCGGGCTTTGCGCCTAGCGATGCGCGCACACCGCGCCCCGATGGCCCGCCCCGCCCCGATGAGCGCCGCAATGCGCCATTTACGCCCCGCCCACCCCAAGGTGGCGAGCGTCGCCCCGATGGCCCGCCGCGCAACGAACGCTTTGTGCGCCCCGATGCGCCAGCACGGAGCGACAATCCGGTGCGCGAGGAGCGCATTGTACGCCCCGATGCACCAGCACGGAGCGACAATCCGGTGCGCGAGGAGCGCTTCGTGCGCCCCGATGCACCAGCACGGAACGACAATCCGGTGCGTGAGGAGCAGATAACTCCGCCTACTGACCGTTCCGAGCGCCCCACCTTGCAACCCGAGCGCCGCCGCATGCATCCCGATGGTGGTAATGCCCCAGCCCGTGACGAGCGGCCAGCCCGCGACAATCGTTCGTTCGAGCGGCCTGCACCCCGTCCGCGCGACGAACAACGTCCCGAGCGCCCTGCCTTGCAACCGGAGCGCCGCAGTGTGGCGCCACCGTCCCCGACACCACCGTCCCCCGCACCGACGAGCCCCGATGTGAGTAGCGCCGAAGACCAGTATTCGGTGCCCCAAGTGCCACCCGTGGCGCAACGCAACGACGGCGATATCCTGCGGCGGCGGCGGCGCAAATTAGGTGGCGGCGAGTAGATTAAGTTCTAATGTGCAGTGAGAAAATGTAATTTTTTTTCTTACTGCACATTTGGAATATTACATTGCCCCATCCGATTATCGCCCCAAGCGTAGACTTTTCCATTAATGTCAATTGCCAACGTATGATTATATCCTGTTGAAAAAGATTTTATTCTGCTCATATTTGAGGGAATGTTGCACTGGTTTAATGAATTGTCTCCCCATAC
>CAISXI010000075.1 GCA_903889425.1 uncultured Roseiflexaceae bacterium
CCGCTGCCGACGGCGGCTAGTGCCCACCATTTGCGATTTGCATCCGTGGTCATGGTTTTCCGTTTCTGGTGTAAAAAACGAATAAGAGTCGGTCTATACGCGACAGCTTCCCGATATACCGCATATGGTGCGGTATATCGGAAGCGTATCGTCGTGTTAGGTGGTGGCAGCCGTGAGCGTGGGTGGACGTTTGGTACGGAACAAAACAAGTAACAACCCACTCCAACAAATAGCCGCCCCGATCAGCATGGTGGTGGAATAGCCTTGATGCAGGATATTTTGCGGGGCTAGACTAATATCGCTATAGTGTTGGCCACCGATGAGGTTGACTTGGTAGGTCCAAATAAACGCCCCAATCGAAATACCGCTAATCTGGCCCATGGTGCGCACCACCGACATGATGCCGTTGGCGACGCCACCTTGCTCTTTGGGGAGACTACCCAAAATACTACTGTTGATGGGGGTGAAAAAGAGACTAATGCCGATGCCAACTAACAATACCCGCCACGTGACATCCCACAGCGTTGGAGTGGCTGACAAACCACTCATTAGCACGAGCCCGAAACCCCACAGCACCACAGCCATGGGCGCGATACGATTTGGCCCGTATTTGTCAGACAAATAACCACTAAACGATGACAACAGTGCCGTGGTGACCGGCACGACAATCATCGCCAAGCCGGTGGTGCGGGCGTCGTAGCCAGCTACTGTTTGGAGAAAGATGGGCAATAACACGTAGTTGAATTGTTGTGGCAAGGCGATGAGGTACATCTGCAAGAGTCCCACGCTGAAATCACGCACCTTGAAGTATTGCATGTTGATCATGGGGGTGGTGGTGTGCAGTTCCCACCAAATGAAAAAGCCGAAGCCAATCAGCCCACAGGTAAATAGCGCCAAAATCCAAGGGGTACGAAAGCCGATGTGTTGGCCTTCGGTGAGTGAATAGAGGATAGCGAGTAGTGAGACAGCTAGTGATACCGCACCGACAAAGTCGAAGCGTTGTTGGCTCCGTTTGTTGTCGTCTTCTAAGGCCCGCAGCGACACAAAAATAGCAATTAAACAGAGGGGGATATTGATGGTAAAAATAGCCCGCCAACCGAGACTTGCAATCAACAACCCCCCCAACATGGGACCAGAGGCGACCCCAACGGAAATAATGGTGGCGTTGTAACCGAGGGCTCGCCCCCGTTCACTCGAGGGGAAGGCTTGCACGAGGAGGGCGGCCCCCATGCTTTGGACCATGGCAGCCCCGACGGCTTGGATTAGGCGGAACGCGATGAGCGAGCTAATATCCCAGGCAAAACCACACAGCGCTGACGACACCATAAACAACGTAAATCCGGCGATATAGACGCGTTTGCGCCCGATCATGTCGCCGAGTCGCCCCATGCTGGGCAACAAACAGACGATGCCTAATAAATAGGCTAAAACCACCCATTCGACGGCACCGAGGTTGGTGTTGAATGTTTTTTGGATGGTGTTGAGGGCAATGTTGACAATCGAACCATCGACAGTAGACATAAATGTGCCACTCCCGACTGCCGCCAAGGCCCACCATTTGCGTGAGCCATCGTTTAGGGTGGTGCTGGGTGCGCTCTGCATGGATGTGTTGACTCCTTTGTCAGCACGCTGTCCGATTGACAGTGTGTCATATCACCAGGTGGTGGTACCCACTGGGAGATGTTATTGGTTGCGGTAGCCCAACCAGCGCAAGGCGCTGGGGTCGTCGCGCCAATTGGTGCGTGGTTTGACCCACAAATCGAGGTAGACGGCCTCGCCGATGGTGGCTTCGATGGCGGGGCGGGCATCGCTACCGATTTTGCGGAGCATTGTGCCCCCGCTGCCAATGATGATGGCTTTCTGCGACTCTTTTTCGACCAAAATCGTCATGCGGATGTAGCGATGACGGGGGCGTTTTTCCCATTCCTCGACTTCGACCGCCACGCCATAGGGAATTTCGTCGCCAATCAAGTGCATGATGCGTTCGCGTACCAGTTCAGCACACAAGGTGCGTTCGTTTTGGTCGGTGATTTGGTCGGCTGCATAGAATGCTTCGCCTTGGGGGAGTCGGGTGACAATTTCGTCGACGAGATTGCTGACCCCTTCGTTGCGGATAGCCGAGATGGCGATTTCCATTTGCCATGGCACCAAGGCCCGGAAGGCGGCTAAACATTCAGCGGCGTGGGGGTTGGGGCGGTCGGTTTTGTTGAGCACCAAAATTTTGGGTGAGCGACTACGGCGAATCATCGTGGCAATCCGCTCGTCGAGCTCATTGGGCATATGCGTGATATCGACCACCATACAAATGATATCGGCATCGGGAACGGCTTGGCGGGCTTGCGCGACCATGTAGTTGCCCAAGCGATTGCGCGGACGGTGAATTCCGGGAGTATCGACAAAAATAATCTGCGCGTCACTGCGGGTCAAAATACCGCGAATAGCGCTCCGAGTGGTTTGGGGTTTGGGCGAGGTAATCGCTACTTTTTGGCCAATGATGGCGTTGAGCAGGGTCGATTTGCCCACATTGGGGCGTCCCACAATGGCCACCACGCCGGCACGCTCGACCTGTGGGAGCACAATCGCTTCGTCCATAGGAGGCAAGGCGACCAGTTCTTCGAGGGGGTCTTCGATGGCCACGAAATGTGGTTCGAGGCGCTGGTAGCGGAATTTTTTTTCGTGATCGACATCGGCCACGTCACAGCCGAGGATGCGTCCTTCGCTATCGACATCCAAAATCGCTGGTTCGGCGAGAGGGACGACGCTGGCGTGGGGCGCAATGGCCACGGTCAGGAGCTGGTTGGTGGTTTGCCATTGACATTCGGGGTGGGCGAGGGCAAACTTGACCATGGTGGCGGTGTCGGTGTCTTCGCTGAGGTCGAGTTGGAATCCGACCACGCCCCCACGGGCGTCGCAGAGCAGGCTGACGGGGCATTCATATTCTTCGACGGCATCGCCTTCGGTTAAATCGACGAAATACCAATAAAGTGTTCCAGCTTCGTTGTCATACGATATGTTCATGAGGTCTCTTTCTGTATTGCTTATGGTTGGGGCAAGGTGGTGCTACAGGCACCAGGGGTAGGCGTAATCGTGATGTTGCGGAAGTCACTGAGTGCCAAAATTTGGCTCAGTACCACTTGGGCTTGTTGGGCGGCGGCCAGCATATCGTCGCCGGTGCATTGCTTGAGGATTTGCAACTCACCCACATGCAATGCGTCGATATCGATATTGAGCAGTGGTTGCGCCAAAAATCCTTGATCACGGGCTATAATCCGACTCTGCTCGAGGTCAACATCGACATTGAGGATTTTGCTGGGCGGCAAAACGATGGTGAGATCTTGTTGATCGGGCGAAATGGTGATGTAATCCTCGGTGAGTTCACTAAGCACCACCCCATAGGTGATGCTCCCATGGAAGTCGACAATTACGGTATCGCGGCCATATTGTTGCACATCGTAGTTGATGGTACGGGTGAATTGTTCAGCCCAATTAAGCAATTGTTGCATGCTGGCACTACTGGCTGCCTGTGACAGCGTGATTTGGTCGCTATAGCTTTTGCGGTAGGTCAACAGCTCAGACAGCTTCTTGGTTTTGAGCAAAATCGCCCCTTTGTCGCGAATAATCGCCGTGGGGGTAATCACCACAATCATGGTATTGGGGGTGGGCGTGGCGACAACTAGGTCGGGTAGGCTGGGGTCAATCGGGCAATCGGCCATCTGGACACCGATGGTGGCGCGACTGATTTGACAGAGATAGGGGCGAACCGAGCCAGCCAGCAAGGCAAACGCCGCCGCCAGCCCAGCGATGAGTACCAACACCAACACACAGCCGTTGAATTGGGGTGGGCGGGGTGAACGCCGTGGGGCATAGCCACCGTCGTCATCATCATGCTCGATGCGATTGACGGTGATGCGGGGTGGTGGCGGTAACTCACCGGGGCGTGTCCCTCCCCGTCGTGGGGGCATATCGTTACTCATGGGACGACTCCGGCGGTGTAATCGGTCGGACGGCAATATGCAACGCCACGGCGTTGGGTGGCAAGTGGCGATAGCTGACCTGATCCCAGCCAGCGTGACGGAGCATTTCTGCCAGCACGGGTGGCTCGGGGAATTGGCGTGATGATTCAGGCAAGTAGCGGTAGGCGATAGGGTCGGCACCGAGTACCCCGGCGATGCGGGGCATGATTTGTTCGAAATAGACGCGGTGCCCCCAGCGCACGAGGGCGAGGCGGGGACGGGCGACCTCGAGGATGGCGATACGCCCGCCGGGCTTACAGACCCGGTAGAGCTCGCGGAACGACGCGGGGATATCGGTCACGTTGCGGATAACAAATCCGGCGGTAATGGTATCGAAGGTCTGATCGCCAAATGGCAGGACCAAGGCGTCCGCACAGACAAATGCTGAGCGAGTGTCGATGCGTTGCAGGCCTGACTGCATCATCGGCATGACAAAATCTGCCCCCACAGCGAAGCCTTGCGGGGCAGATGCGCGTAATATGGGCAAAAACGGCCCCGTGCCGCTACCGATATCGAGCATGGTGGCGGTGGGTGCGGGGGCAAGTGCGCGCACGGCGATACGGCGCCACCAGTCATCAAGCCCAAAGGTCATGATGCGATTCATGCGGTCATAGCCACGCGCAATCCGCGCAAACATGCGGGCTACGTATGCGGCTTTTTCTTGAGGTGAAGGAAGTACTGACAACGCGCCAACCTCTAATTAATGATTCCGTTCAAAAATCATACGGAGCCCATTGAGCGTCAAATTGGGCTCAACCGCAGTAATAATCGTCGTTTCTTTGGCGATGACATCCGCCAATCCGCCAGTCACCACCACTGGGCACGTCGTACCCAATTCGGCATGCATACGTGACACGATGCCTTCGACCAATCCTGTGTAGCCGATGATGACCCCTGCTTGCATGTGGTGGACGGTGTTGCGGGCGATGACTTTGGGCGGACGGACCAGCTCGACTTGGTAGAGCCGGGCGGCCAACGAAAAGAGTGCATCGGCGGAAATCCCCAATCCTGGCGCAATACAGCCACCGACATACACGTTATCGACGACCACATCAAATGTCGTTGCCGTCCCAAAGGCAATGGCAATCACGGGGCTGCCATACATGACAGTGGCGGCCAATGAATTGGCGATACGGTCAGAACCCATCTCGTCGGGGTTTTCGACGTCAAAGGTCAGCCCCGAACGAACTTGTGGCCCGACCACAATGGGGTTGATTCCTAAATATTTGGTGCAGAGTTGGGTAAATTGCATCATTAATGGAGGAACCACACACGACATCACACAGCCGTGAATGTCACCGACGTTGATTTGGGCCAAATCAAACAGATTGCGAATCAGCACGGCGTATTCATCGGCTAATTTATGCCGTTCAGTCAATACCCGCCAGTGGGCAATGATTTCGGTGCCACGAAAGACGCCGATTTTGATATTGGTATTGCCGATGTCAATGGCAAGCAACATATAATCATCCCTTTGACTCTATAGCGTAGCAAATCGCAGTCATTGTACCACTATTGCACTTGCCTCAAATAGTTGTCCCCAAATCAGATAACTGCGGTATGATAGAAGCAGTATTCAAACGCAACACAAGTGATGTAGGCGAACTATGCAAATTTATCCACCCGACGATCCGTTTTTGTTGAACTTTATGCTAGGTTCAATTCCGATTGCATTGCGCTGGTATGGGGTATTAATTGTTGGTGGCGCTATGATTGCCGCACAGTGGGGCGCCTATCGTGCGCAACAACGCAGCCAAGATCCCGAGCATGTCTGGAATTTGGTGGTATTGGGCATGATCCTTGGGATTGCGGGCGCCCGGGTATATTATGTGATTTTTGAGTGGCCACGCTTTGCCAATCAAAGCATTTGGCTGATTATCAACCCCGCCACCGGTGGTTTGGCCATTCATGGAGCCTTGATTGGAGCGGTGTTGGCTGCGGTTATTTATACACGCCGCCACCAACTCGATTTGCGGGAATGGCTCGATATCATGATGCCCACATTTATGTTGGCACAGGCGATCGGGCGCTGGGGGAATTTTTTCAATCAAGAAGCCTATGGTCGGCCAACACCCTTTAATGTTGGGTTGATTATCGACGCCCAATACCGCATTCCTCCGTACAACGACCTCGATAAATACCCACTGACGACACTGTTTCACCCCACATTTTTGTATGAATCACTCTGGAACTTGGCTGGGGTGGGCGTGTTGATTGCCATTGAGCGCCGCTTCCGCGATGTGTTGCGCCGTGGCGACATGGTGTTGTTTTATGCCATTATTTATGGTTTGGGTCGCTTGTGGATCGAAGGGTTGCGTACCGATAGTTTGTGTACCGATTTGGTTGGCGGTTCATGTGCGAGTGCGTTGCGTGTCGCCCAAATTGCCAGTATCGTGCTGATTGCCGCCGGGGTGATTGGGTTGTGGTTGAATCATGCCCGAGCCCCAGAATTGGGGGATGTGACGGCACCGTTGCCGGTGGCTCCGCTATATGACGAAACGCCTGCGGTGCCTACCATGCCAATGCATCCATCAGATATTGCCGATACCCAAGCAACCGATGCAATCCCCCAAACTCCTGACGAAAATCCCCCCGCGACCCGATAACGGCGAAATGAGTGTATGCGATGGACGTCGCCGAAAAACTTGCTATCCTTGCGCCGGCGGCGCACTACGAGGCCTGCGACACCCATGCGGTCGCAGGTCGTCGTTATCAATCAACCAAAGCCCACTGGAGCGAAAATGCCTTGTCGGCTGAAGCCGACGCCAAAGGGGTGCGTCGCCCGGTGATGCGCTTGCTCCTCAGCGCCGAATGCGTGCACAATTGCCCCTATTGCCCGCTCCGAGCTGGGAACGATGTGCCCCGGGCGACGTTGACGCCTGACGAGGCCGCTGCCGCCGTCGCCCCGCAACTACAACGCCACAATGCCGGATTATTGTTGTCGACGGCGGTGGTCGGTTCCGCAGATGAATCGGGATCAGCGGTGGTTGAAAGCGCCCAGATTCTGCGGAGCCGCTACGCATATCGTGGCTATCTACACCTCAAATTACCGCCTGGGGTGTCGCATGCGGTGGTAGAATCGGCCGCCCGCGTGTCAGACCGCATGAGTCTCAACATCGAAGTGCCGAGTGCCGCGCG
>CAISXI010000076.1 GCA_903889425.1 uncultured Roseiflexaceae bacterium
AGGATTACCATTTGCATCGTTATTAGGGCCGCTCGGGCGCTGGGTCATATTTGGGGGAACCCCACCAGCGTCATTTGCAGGGGGCGTATTATTCGCAGTCACCCCTTGTGTCGGTTGAATCGGTGGTTTGGGAGTAGCGATAACCGTATTGGTGATAGGAATCGCTGTCACCGTGCTAGTGGCTGGCACCGTTGTCATGGTGGCCGTCGCAATCACACGCATCGTTGGGGATGCGGTGGCCGGCACACGTGTCGCTTGAGGGATGTCTGTTACTGACAATTGTCGCTCAGGATTGCGGGTGGAGTTTTGATCAGGGGGTGGGCCACGTGGTTTGTCGTTATTTGAGCCGACCAATGCTTGGATTTCGGGTAACAATGTAAAAATTTGTTGCTCACACGCCGTGGGCATATTGTGACCATCCCATTTGTCACAGACGCTCCCCACTTGATGGACAGCAGCTTGACACGATTGATCGGCATTCCCCTCACTACCCGCCACAATATCGTCCATGCACCCATAGATAATCGCACCACGAACGCCTACATCTCGCCCTGCAGGGCCGGCAATATTGGCAACCACCGGCGGCAACGGCACCACCCGCCCAGTAGCAATCACCGCATTGGGGGTCACACTCACCGCAGCCAAACCAACGCCAGTTATTGTTATCCCGATTGCCACACTTGTGGCCGTAGATGCGACACTACTGCTGACGGTGGTCAGTCCGGTACGCACGACCCCTGCAGTGGATTCGCTCGCACTATTCCAAAAATTATTGAGGGCGCCAAGTGCATTCCGCACTGTTTCACTCAACGTGTTGACTCGTTGGCGGGCGCCATTGCGGCGGGCACGCCATTTGGCGAGCCCGCTCCGTACGCTATTGTATGGACCGACTAATCCCATCACCAACACGACATCAAAAATATCAATCCCAGTGCGTACACCATCATACAACCCAAATGCCGAAAACAGAAAGACTGTCGCAGCACTAAGCATTAACACAATCGCCAATACGACCCACGCCGAATAATCGAGAAGGCGCACTACTCGCCCCACCCAAATCTGCCGATGTGAGACCTGTGCTTGCGCCAAAAGTTGCTGATATGTCGTTGGTTCTAGTGAGAGTTGGACGCGCAAATCAAGTGTAATCGGGAGCGGTTTACGACGTTTCACCAATACCCGCACTGTAAATCCCAAAATCACGAGTAACAATAACCCCGCCGCAATAATTTGTGTGTCGGTTTTTTGGAAAGCATCAACGAAGCCAGCGACACCGGTAACAAAACTCACCACGGCCACCGCCAACAAGGCCCACCAGCGCACGCGCCGCACAACACGTGCACGGGGAATCGGCGTGGCGGGGAGCTGATCGATGACATGGGCAACAGATAATTGATTATCCACGCACCACCCCCGTCAACCCGTTGAGTAATTCAAACCAATCAGCGGTCATGGCAATCGTCTCGCTTACGTCGGGCAATCCATCATTAGCGGTATCGACATGCATCGTCCCCCGCGTCGCGACAATCAGCTGGTTGGGGGCAATCGGGGGTGGAGCCTGGATGTCAACCGCCATCACTCGTGGTGCAAATAAATCGACCACAAAGAGTTGCACTTGGCCATCGTAGCGGGCCTCAATAGCAGCAATATCACCAATGTCTGGTGCAATCGCCAAAATCGGCAGGCGCGTTTCTGCAACAAAATCACTCAATAACGGACGGATTTCGACTGTCGGCGGTAACGGAATTTGCAGGCAATTTGCAAGTGACTCGGCCAGACCAAGCCCATGAGCAAACCGCACGGTAATCTGCAGTTGCTGGGCTGCGGCTTGGACGACCGGCCACATCGCCGTCGTAATTGCCCCAGCTGGTGTTACCAAAGCCGCCCGTTCATCGCTTTGGGCCAAGCGCAACGCTCGGGCGGCCACTGCAATCAAATCGGCGTTTTGCCACGCATCTTGGGCTGGAGAATGGGTACTTAACGAATGGATTTGACTCATCATTGCCCGGGTCGCCGGATCGAGACCAAATGTCTCGACCCGATAGACCTCACTGAGCAATGTTATTCCGGCGTGCGACAAACAGCACGGCCCCCACCCCGTAGAAATCAAGGCAATTTCAGGTTGTGATGGCATGGCCCACCTCATCCACTACTCAAATAGCTGCCAACGCTTGGGTGATATCAGCAATCAAGTCACTGGCGTCTTCGATGCCGATGCTGACGCGAAAGAACTCACTGCCGTTGTAATCGTTATAGACAAAAATCAAGCTTTCGTCATGCCCGAGGCTCACCGCATGCACAAACACTTTTAATTTGGAAATAAAATCAGCCCGTTTGCTGGGATCAACCAAGTCAAAATTGAGCATCCCCGAAAAACCCTGCATTTGCTGGGCAGCCACGGCGTGATTGGGGTGGCTTTTGAGGCCTGGGTAACGCACCCATGCAACCCCTGGTGCTGTCTCGAGGAATTGGGCAACCTGCATGGCATTGGCATTATGTCGTTCCATCCGGATGGGCAATGTCGCCACACCCCGCATGATTTGCCAGGCGTTGAACGGACTAATACAGGCACCCATGTCTTTGACCACAAATTTGCGAATCACGTCGATGAGGCTCTTTTTGCCAAATACGGCGCCACCCAAGGCGTCACCATGGCCGTTGATGTATTTCGAAATACTGTGTTCGACCAAATCAGCCCCCAACGCCAACGGGCTTTGGGTGGTCAAGCCTGACCAGGTGCTGTCTACCGACAACAATGCACCATGGGCATGCGCAATCGCCGCAATTGCGGCAATATCGCTAATGCGCGTGGTGGGGTTGCCAGGGGTCTCGATGTGGATGAGTTTGGTGTTGGGTTGGATGGCCGCCTGTACCACTTCGGGATCAGAAGTATCGAGCAAGGTGGTTTGGATGCCAAAGCGGCTGGGGAAGTGCTCGAGCAACATGGTGCGCACCGAAATATACGAGATATCGGAGCAAATCAAATGATCGCCGGCGCTCAACAACGCCAAAAACGTGCCGTTGATGGCGCTGACGCCACTCGCCGTCACCACACAATCCTCGCCGCCCTCGAGTGCTAACAAGCGCTCTTCGAGCCAACGGGCATTGGGGTTGAGGTCGCGGGCATAGCCGTATAAGGTTTCGTCATAATTACCATCGGATGGCAGTACATAGCTATTGGCCATCACCAACGGGCGTTTGACCGCACCCGTCGCTGGATCGGGTTCCCAACCGGCATGGACACTGCGGGTCGACATTCCATGTGATTCATCGTGAGGCATGATATGTTCCTTCTTCTATTTATTGGGTACGAACGCCACCCAAGTGCTTCTTGGGATATTCGTTATGGCAACAACAATGATGCTACAGATGCATGCACCCAAATCAGCGCAAGAGCCCTGCAATCACCTGCGTTATATCGACATCAATTAATAGGGCAATCATAGCACACCATTGATTGATGTGTATTCCCTACATGTTTTCATTAATTGACAAAAACCTGTATGATAGCTTTGTTCATTTTGACAATGGAGTCTACGTATGAAAATCACCGACCTCAAATGTGCCGTCATCGGCGGCTACCCCATCATCCGCATCACCACCGACGCAGGCATCGACGGTATCGGCCAAGCCGAATCATACAAACCGTTCCTCACCCCCCACGTACTTTTTTATCGTGACATGATTCTCGGGCTTGACCCCACCAACGTCGAAGCCGTGATGCAACGTATCCGGCGCATGGGCGCCTTTAAGCCGTGGGGCAGTGCCGTCAGCGCCATCGAAGTGGCCTTGTGGGACATCGCCGGCAAAGCGGCCGGATTGCCCATCTACAAGCTGCTGGGTGGCAAAGTGCGCGACAAAGTGCGCGTTTACAACGGCGCCGTGCGCTTCCCCCTGCGCGATCAGTCACCCCAAGCCTATGCCGAAAACGTGATACAGATGGCCGAAGCCAAAGAAGGCTTTAGCATCGTCAAACAAGGCATTTCGTTCCATAGCAATATGATGTACGACGTGCCCAATTATTTCATTGGTGAAAAACGCACCACCGGCCGTCACCCCAACCGCGGGCTGATGACCGAACAGGGCATGAAGCACACCATCGCCTGTATCCAAGCCATGAAAGATGCCCTCGGCGATGCCGTCGGGCTAGCCCTCGACTGCGGCCCCGGACTCGTCCCCCAAGACGCGGTACGCCTCGCCAAGGCCGTCGAAGGGATGAACATCATGTGGCTCGAAGACATGCTCACCGGCGATTATGTACCCTATGTGTCAGCCGCCCAATACCGCGACGTCAAAAGCAAAACCAGCACGCCCATTCATACCGGCGAACAGATTTACCTACGCCAAAACTTTATGGAGCTCATCGAAACCCACGCCGTCGACATCATCGGTCCTGACCCCCTCGATGTGGGTGGCATCGCCGAACTCAAGTGGATTAGCGAATACGCCGACCTGCACGGCATCATGATGGCTCCCCATGGTACCGGCGATGGCATTTTTGGGTTGGCAGCCCTCGTCCAAGTCAGTGCCACTTTGCCCGACAACTACATTGCCTTTGAATACCCGGTAGCCCGCCCCGAATGGTGGTACGACATCGTCGACGGCTTGCCTGACCAAATCGTCAAAGAAAGCTTCATCGATGTCTGGGATGCGCCAGGCTTGGGTATCACCTTCAACGCCAACGCCAAAAAATACTTGGCTGCCGGCGATGAGCGCTTTTTTGATTAGGTCAATGGCTGTCGCATCTTTTTAACGATGTAATTCAAAGGAGCATTACGATGAAAATCACTGACCTCAAATGTGCCATCATGGGTGGCGCACCCATCATCCGCATCACCACCGATGCGGGTATCGATGGCTACGGCCAAGCCGAATTTTATAAATCCTACCTCAAGCCCCACGTGCTCTTTTATCGTGACATGATTATCGGACTCGACCCCACTAACGTCGAAGCGGTCATGCAACGCATACGGCGCATGGGGGCATTTAAGCCGTGGGGCGCCGCTGTCAGTGCCATCGAGGTGGCCTTGTGGGACATCGCCGGCAAAGCGGCTGGACTGCCCATCTACAAACTGTTGGGAGGCAAAGTGCGTGACAAAGTACGCACCTACATCACTACCAACCGCTACCCGATGCCCACCCAAACCCCCGCCGAATATGTCGAAAACGTGCTCAAGATTCGTGAGTGGCCCGAACAATTCACGATTTTCAAGCAACCCATTTCGTTCCATAGCCCGATGGCCATCACCACCCCCAACTACAGCTACGGCGAGCGCCGCCCCTGGGGCGTGCATTCCAACCGAGGCGTCATGACCGCCCAAGGCATGGCCCACACGGTGGCCTGTGTGGCGGCCATGAAAGAAGCCTTGGGGGATTCGATTGGACTCGCACTCGATTGTGGTCCCGGCTTTATGCCCCAAGATGCAGTGCGCTTTGCCCAAGCCTGCGAACCCTACAATCTGCTCTGGCTCGAAGACATGCTGTCAGGAGACTACACCCCATTTGTGACCGCCGACCAATACCGCGATGTCAAAAACAAAACCAGTACGCCGTTGCATACCGGCGAACAGATGTATCTGCGCCAAAACTTCATGGAGCTGATTGAAAAACGCGCCGTCGATGTGATTGGTCCTGACCCACTCGACGTCGGCGGTATCGCCGAACTCAAGTGGATTTGTGAGTACGCCGACATGCACGGCATCATGATGGCACCCCATGGCACCGGCAATGGGTTGATTGGTCTGGCCGCATTGGTGCAGGTCTGTGCCACCTTGCCCGACAACTTTATCGCCTTTGAGTACCCCAAAGCCAATCACCCCTGGTGGTACGAAATTATCGATGGCCTCCCCGACCAAATCGTCAAAGAGAGCTTCGTAGATGTCTGGGACAAACCGGGCTTGGGGATTAGTTTCCGCGTCAATGCCGCCAAAAAATATCTCGAGGCCGGCGATGAACGGTTTTTTGATTAGTGCACACGGGATTTATCACCAGTACCGTAACCCGAGGAGTGATAGCAGATGACC
>CAISXI010000077.1 GCA_903889425.1 uncultured Roseiflexaceae bacterium
GACTCGAGGTGCGAACAGGCGATGACGAAGTCGCGCACGCGGGCATCGCCGTCGAATTGCTCGTAGACGACGCGGGCGGCGTCTTCGACGAACTTGGAATAGGCACCGTTGAGTTCGGCAATGGCAGCGTCGTCAAAATCAGCCAATTCACCCTATCTACGGATAGTAAGAGTGATTTACACTTTGGCGATACGGTTGGCTCAATCCAAATCAATAGTACCAGCGCAACCAACCCAACCATCTACATCGGCGCAATCAACAGGAGCACACGCACCGCCAATGCGACTCAAATGACCAACCTTGTCATCCCGCCCAATAGCCCAATCACGATTGCCTTTGACCCACAAACCAATAGCTACACCATCAAAAGCCCCACCTCAAGCAGTTATGATCTCGAGGTACGGGTATCAAACCAACAAACCGATTACATCTATACAGCCCCAAACACCACCATCCCACGCGGCAGAGTGGTGTTTACGGTGACACAAATCAATAGCAATGGGGCGACGGTAACGTTCAATGTTGATAGCAATGACGATGGCACCTATGATGACCAATCAAATGTGAGCGATCAAACCATACCCACGATGACCGCGACACCCATCCCCTCTGTCACACCCATCGCGTCTGTCACGCCTATCCCGTCTGCCACGCCGATTCCCACCGACACGGCAGTGCCGCCGACTCTATCGGCGACACTCGCACCATCAAAAACCCCACGCCCGTCTGCCACCACTATCCCCACCGACACGCCAATCCCCACTGATACCGTCATCCCGAGCGAAATCCCCACCAATACGGCAGTACCTACCGATACCGTTGTCCCTACCGACACGGCGGTACCAGCCAAAAGACCCAAACCAACAGCCGCTCCCCGTGAACCACCACCGCCCCCAGGTCCATAGGGCATCGTCACATTACACAACATACCGTGATTGCGATTCAACGCAATCACGGTATATATTCCAGCACACATATCGATTTCTTGTGCGTAATCAGACCACAAATCGCCCCGGATTGAAGCGCCGTTGCGGGTCAAACTCATCACGAATCCGGACCATCACATCAAGCCCACCTACTGGGGCATGCCAATACGTGGCGAGGTTATTGGCACTCGTTGCCACCCATACCGCTTCGGGCAATGCCGCGAACCATTGATTTTGGGCATTGGCATCGAGTCCCGTCACGCGCACATACCCCACGCCGATACTCGCCCGGGCATGAATCTGTGGATTGCCTCCCAACGACTGCCCCAAATCAGCAATCCGCTGCACGAGTTCCCCCACAAACGCCGGCAAGGTGGCCCAGCGCAGCACCAATTCGCCATCGGCGAGGCGCGCGACGGCCGAGGCATCGGCAATGATTTGCCAGCATTGGGTATGCGTTTCATGATAAAAAAGCGTGGGGGCACCGGCGTGAATTTGGGCGCGTTGCGGGAGTTCGGTCATGTGCCGGTCTACCGCCGCTTGGGGACCTTCGCAGGCCAACGCCACGCCCCACGCCCCAGTCACACCAATTCGTTGCAACAGGGTGGCATCGAGTAATTCACAGGTCACCGGGGTGAGTTGTGACGCCATCACATCAGTAATGTAATCAATCGCCTGGTCTGATTGCGCAAATGAGGCAATCACCGTGGCCGTCACCGGCGGAATCGGGATAAGCTTGAAATTGGCCGATACAATCACTGCCAAGGTGCCAAAACTGCCGTGATAGAGTTTCATCATGTCGAAACCACTGACGTTTTTGACCACCATCCCGCCGGCGCGTGAGGGCTGACCATTGACTTCGACCACCCCAATCCCAATCATCATGTCGCGCAAAATGCCATAATTGGCGCGCCGCGGACCATCGGCGGCAGTGGCAATCATGCCCCCAATCGTGGTTTGGTCGGGCAAGGCCGGATCAACGGGCAACATTTGGCCGTGTTGGGCCAGATAGACGCGCAACGCACCCATCGTCATGCCCGCTTCGACCGAAATCGTCAAA
>CAISXI010000078.1 GCA_903889425.1 uncultured Roseiflexaceae bacterium
GGGGGATTTCGACGCGGGCGATTTCGTTGCCGACTCGTAGATAAAAAAAGTGAATGGCGTGCTCGCGGTAGAGTTCACGATTTGCACGAGCCATCGACAAATAAATCGGTCCCCGTTGGCCTTCACGCAAACGCTCGCTATAAATGTCGGCGTCGGCCAAATCATTGCAGGGGGTACACGACGGCTGGCGTCCGGCTGCCACATCGCTACAGCGATCGCAGTTGGCGCCTTTTTTGGTGGCGACATTCACGTCGGGGCAGAGCATCATGCGCACCATACCCATCATTTCGGGGGAACGGGGCCGGCTGATATATGACGCCACCGGGATGCCTTGGGACTTGAGTTGGTCGAGGGCGGCCAAGTAGGGGTCGAGGAGGGTGGTCTGTACGATATCGTCGGCATTGGCGAGATTCCAACGCATCAATGTACCGTCTTGGAGTGCGATTGACGGCAGGTTGTTGGTCAGAAATTTAGCACTTAATTCGGCGAGCACGATGCCTTCTTGGGCGTCGCGTTTGGCGTTGAGGAGCTGGCCTTCGATGGCGATGCGGCGCATGCCATCGCTAATATAGAGCTCGTCGTCACGGTAGCCGAGGGCGGGTTGTGATTGGAGCACGGCGGTAGGGGTAGTGCCGTATTGCAAAAAGACTTGGCCGATGTTGATGAGGTAGCAGACGGCCATGCCGTGACGTTCGACATCGAGTTGCGAGCCGTCAGTGGCCACGAGGGCGTAGTCGCTGGGGACGGGTGGCAGATCGCGCTTGGTGTCAAATGGTTCGCTGGCTTGGGCCATCAACCAGGCGGCACGCTCGCTAAGGACGACGGCGTCGTTCCAATGATCTTCGTGGCCTACATGTTTGTCGATGGTTTGCTGCACCATCACGCGGCGGCGGCGGCGCTCGGTGGCGCCATCGACGACGAGTTTGGTCATGTCACGGACTTGGTTGGCGAGGAGCATTACGTCGAGTGCCATAGGCGTGCCTCAATCCCGAGCAAACAATATACCTCTATTGTACACAATGCCACAAAGCCAGCCACACCCTCCATCGTAGCCTTGCCGCACCAAGATGGAGGCCACCCCACCTCGTAAACAGTAGCCACAAAGCCTGCTCATACAAGTATCCATGTAGGAGAAAGCTTCGTGGCAAGAGCAACTATTGTCGAATGCAATTTTAGTACATATATATTTATGTGGTATATATACATCATATTAATTGGCTATATAAATTTAATTTGTTCGTGTTTTTATTAAAAAAATTAACACTTAATTGAAATTGTAACGTATATGTAATCGTGAGTATCTTGTATTTTTTCTCAGAATTCTACATGATTTATATATATGAATATCTATGTGTCAATATGAGTCATGTGCACGCTACGTGTGCACCGTGACGTTGTTGTTGGCAGAATCAAAAGAAACGAGCCAAGGAATGCCACGTATTAAGCCAATCCTACATCTTTTTGTGCTCGTGATGATGCTCATCAGCAGTTATGCGGCCATCAGCGTTAATGCGCAGGCAAATAAATCAGTGGCACAGACAAAACCACGTCCTATCAGCAAACCAAGTACCGATCCGTGGGGGAGCTTTACGCAGATTGATACTAGTCCAAACTCTGGTCCTGATGTTGAACATACTTGCGCACTAAACAGCGCAGGACTGGCGTATTGCTGGGGCAACAATATGAGTGGACAGCTCGGTGATGGCACCAATGACAACAGCAATTCACCAGTAGCAGTCACCATGCCTACTGGTGTGACATTTTCAGCAATTACTACTGGTAACATGTTATCCTGTGCACTTTCGAGTAGTGGAGCTGCATATTGCTGGGGATACAATGGAAGTGGTCAAATCGGCAACGGGTCTACACTTTTGTCAAGTAATGTTCCAGTAGCTGTCACAATGCCCGCAGGTATCACATTCTCCGCAATTAGCGCAGGAGGTGGCGCAATTGATGCACACACCTGTGCAATCTCGACGACTGGATCTGCGTACTGTTGGGGAACAAATAGCTATGGGCAGCTTGGCATAGGGAACACAACCAATAGCAATATTCCCATAGCGGTCACGATGCCCGCAGGTATCACATTTACAAAAATTACCGTTGGATACGCCCATTCTTGTGCGTTGACCAGTGATGGAAATGCATATTGTTGGGGCTATAATCTACGAGGAAGCATCGGTAACGGCACGACAAACAGTTTCGGTGTCAACACACCACAGGCAGTCACGATGCCATCTGGAGTGACATTTACCCAAATTAGTGCAGGTGTTGAACATACATGTGCGCTCAATGGTGCTGGAAATGCGTATTGTTGGGGGTTAAATGTAAGCTATCAGCTCGGCAACGGAACATCCGCGAATAGCACTATTCCAACACCTGTAACGATACCAAGTGGAATTACATTCGCAAAAATCACTGCTGGTGGAGATCATGCGTGTGCGCTTGCTACAAGCGGGAATGCCTATTGTTGGGGGAGTAATCAGGATTATCAGCTCGGCAACGGGACAGACAATCCGAGTTCAACCCCTACAGCTGTCACTATGCCAACAGGGGTTACGTTTGCATCTATCGTTGCAAGTGGTAGCCAGTATCATACATGTGCACTCACAATCAGTGGGAATGCATACTGTTGGGGAAAAAACACTGCTGGGCAGCTAGGCGTATGTGATTTGGTCAGCCGCAATGTCCCCACACGCATCGGATGCGCACCGGCTGCCACAGCTACACCGACACGCACGAATACCCCTGCAGGTACCAGTACACCATCGCGCACGTTGACGCGCTCGGCGACAGCCGTGCCCAGTACGGATCCGTGGGGGACGTTTACGCAGATTGATACTAGTCCAAACTCTGGTCCTGATGTTGAACATACTTGCGCACTAAACAGCGCAGGACTGGCGTATTGCTGGGGCAACAATATGAGTGGACAGCTCGGTGATGGCACCA
>CAISXI010000079.1 GCA_903889425.1 uncultured Roseiflexaceae bacterium
AACTCGTCAAAAAAGTCCCACAGGTGCAATTTATTCTCGACCATGTGGCCAAACCCGACATCAAAGGGCATCGCCTTGACCCTTGGCGCCAACAAATGACCGAAATGGCCAAATTGCCCAATGTGGTCTGCAAAATCAGTGGCATGACCACCGAAGCCGATCATGCAGCCTGGCAACCCGAAGACTTGGTGCCCTACATCGATCATGTCATCGCCGTGTTTGGCGAAGACCGGGTCATGTTTGGCGGCGACTGGCCGGTATCGTTGCAATCAACCAACTACACCGAATGGGTGGCAACGGTTGATGCCTTGACTGCCTCATTGAGCGACAAAGCCAAACGCAAATTGTGGGTCGACAATGCCCGGCGTGTCTATCGTTTGGGGTTCTAAAAACGCAGAGTACGCAAAATCCCCTCGTAGCAAACAAATGCCACGAGGGGATTTTTTTATCGGATTAGTGAGATTGCAGGGTAGGGCGATGAATCGACAGCGGCGCGATTTCGCTGGGGGTTTGCATGGTGACGGCAGCTTGGGCGAGGTATTTGCCTACCACAAACCCAAACGGCATGCCTGATCCACAAAACCCACCGCCGGCCCAGACCCCGGGCATGCCGGGCATGGCATCGACGACGGGGACGTAGTCAGGGGTGAAACCCATCAACCCAGCCCAGCGACGGGTAATCGGCAAACCGGCCAATTTGGGGAAGAGCCGGGGTAACACGTTGTCGAGGGCTCCTTGGACATCATCGGTGATGCCGATGTCGTACAAATTGACGTCGCCATTGCTGGCTACGGCACGACAGCCACCCAACACAATCGACCCGTCGAGGGTTTGTTGCCAGTATTCGCCCGTAGGGGTGATATCGGTGCCCATCCCTTGGCTAAATACAGGGGCAGTGGGGGCTGTCGACAAAATCTGACCACGTACTGGCGTAATGATACCGTTGAGTGCTGGTGCCAATTGGCGGCTCCAGGCGTTGAGCCCGAGGACAACCGATTGGGCGCTAATGTTGCCCTGGTCGGTAACGACCACGGGGTCGCCATTGCTATAGTCGATCCGTTCGACAGTGGCGATACACAGGGTAGCACCATGTTTGATGGCCGCTTCGACCACTCCGCGCACGAGGCGCCCCGAGTGAATCAACGCACTACCGGCTTTGTATGAGGCGCCGACGATTTCTTCACCCAACGGTGTGTTGATCATGGCTTGGAGTTGGGCGCGGTCGAGCACTTCACCACCATACCCGTCGGCATTCAATGCCGCCACACCCCGTTTGGCAGCTTGATGGTCTGCAGGGGACAACGATAAATTGAATGTGCCTGGTTCACGGAAGTGGCAATCAAAGCCTTCTTCGTGCATGATTTGGCGGGCTAATTTGCCGTTTTGGATGGTGAGCTCGTAGATTTGTTGGGCGGGGGCGGCGCCAAGCCGGGCCTGAGCACCGGCGTAGCCTTCGGCGGGACCGGTGCCGATGAACCCGCCATTGCGCCCGGTGGCGCCATGGGCGGGATGGACTCGTTCAATCAGCACCACATTGTGCCCTGCTTTGGCTAAAAAATAGGCTGTGGCAGAGCCGACAATTCCCCCGCCTACCACGACGTGGCTGGCGCGGGCTGGTAGTGGAGAACTGGGCATGGTGAGATCAAAGGTTTCTTGCCAGTAGGAGCGGTTGCCATCACGTGAGCGATCGATGGTCATGTGCGTTTCCTCTCTTTGTAAAACATGCATGGCGATTCAGGTATTCCCTATAATTGACACACCACATACTGTACAATTATCATGTGTAGTATATGTACCACTGTGTGGTGCCAATATAAGTAATCATGCATTATATCGTGCTCATAGTAGCACGATTTATTACCAATGAGGCTGGAGGATACGCATGCGTATATTGTTGCAAATGGTGTCATGGCGGTTTTTTGTACTTGTGTTGAGTATGTTTGTGGTGGTGGCGTGTGGCAGCGAAACCATCCCGCTTACGGGTACCGTCACTGATGCGTATACGGGCAAACCGGTGGGATCGGCGGTCGTGCAAGTGGGGAGCGCCAAAGCGATGACTGATGCCAACGGTGGCTATAGCATTGAGAGCTGGCAACGCACGGGGATATTCCAAGTGACGAGTGGTGATTACGAAGCCATCAACATGAATTTCGCCGAGCGCAAATGGCCCGATACCCTTACTGCCGCTGATACCAAAATCGACGTCGTAATCCGCCCAAATGTCATTCGGGGTGTGGTCAATGATGCCTGGACCAAAAAACCGCTGGCAGGCGTGGTTATCATGGCTAGCGCTACTATTTCGATGACGACTGGCGCTGATGGTCAATACATCTTGCAAGGAGTGCCCGAATCATTTACCCTCAATGCGACATACCCCGAGTATGTGCCTTTTTCGGCACCGATTAGCAAAACGACCCAACAAGACATTGCGCTTGCAAATGGCAATTTGAGCGGTACCATCAAAGACCAATACAGCAACACACCGTTGAGTGGTGTGGTGATTACGGCAGGTGATGTGACCGGCAAAACTGACGCACAGGGTGCCTATCAACTCAAAAACGTGGTGGCTCGTGCAGAAGTGACTGTTGCATTGGAAGGGTATGCCACCCAAAAAATC
>CAISXI010000080.1 GCA_903889425.1 uncultured Roseiflexaceae bacterium
AGGTGAAACGGAATATACGGTTGGTGATAGGCATCGACCCCAATCACATCATACAGACCGCTTTGGGTAGCCAACCAAGTGCGACCATCAGCCACATGTACGTGGTAATTGGGGTTGCCCCCTGCTACCACGCTATCCCGCATGCCAAACGACGTACGAGCCACATCGATGATTTGCTGGTCGATTTCGACGGCATCGACCACCGCGTCAGGCCCATATATCGCCAAAAACTGTTCGGCTGCCGTGCCCGCTCCCGCCCCAAGTAGCGCCATGCGGCGCACTTGGTCGGGTTGGCGGTCGGGCAACACATAGGGCACCACCACAAAATAATCCCACGGGCCACCACCCGTCAGCAAATCGCGGGTATCGCCGCTCTGAGCGTAGCGCTGGTTATACACCGAATGCACCGCCAAGCCTTCGTTGAGCAACAGCAAGGTTTGTGGGCCCGCCGTGGCGTCGACTCGCTCTGCCACTTGAATCATATTGTTGGCCGATTCAATGGTCGCAATCACCTGACAATTATTACACCCCGCCGCCAAACTGGGCGGGCCGGCAACCAAGCGCCACACCAACAAACCGGCCACCAGTAGCAACCCCAACAACCGCCGCCAGCGGCGTGTCAACCAAGCGGCAAGGATAATCAAGCCAGCAGCAATAATGAGCAGGGCTTGAGTCGAACCAAATTGGGGGATGAGCCACAAGCTGGTCAAAAACGTCCCCGCCAGCGACCCTATCGTCGCCAGTGCCGATAAGCGCCCCAGCAGCCCACCCACCACCGCCGGGTCAGTTTGGCGCAACGCCAAACGGGCCGCCAGTGGCGACACAGACGCCAGCAAAATCACTGGCGCTGCAAACAAAATCAAGGCCGCCCCCAGCGCCCCGACAAATCCCCCCACGGCGAGTTGTTGCAAGGCCACCCGCGCAAACGAAATCATCGGCGGCGCAATTGGCGCAATCACGGCGGTTGCCAGACCGGCATACCAAATCACCCGCGCCAGCAGATCGGCATCATCGGCACCGCCAGCATCGGCCCAGCGCCCGCCCAAATGATACCCTATCGCCAAATACAACAGCGTCATGCCAATCACCGCCGCCCAAATGGGCTGCGACGTGCCAAAGGCCGGCGCCAACAAGCGCGGCGCCACCATTTCGACAGCCAACGTGCCGACACCTGCCAATGCCACCGCGATTTGGACGCGGCCTAACGGTAATTCGGCCATGATTACCGCCCTACTGCCGAGACAATCAGGCCTTCGAGCGCTTGCAACAACAACATGGCCACGATAGGCGTAAAGTCAAGCCCACCAAAGCTCGGCAATACGCTCCGCAACGGTCCCAAAATCGGCTCGGTGATGTCGTGCAAAATCACGGTGACACGCATCGTACCAGGCTGATCAAACCACGACATAATCACCCGCCCAATGATGGCAAACGACAATACTTGCATGAACAACAACACAAAATTAATCACATATCCACCCATGACAACCTCCATACTTATTAATAATGATAAAAAAACTACTCTGCGAGGCGAATACGCACGGCGGCGGCATGGGCATGCAGTCCTTCGGCATCTGCCAGCAAGGCCGCCGCTGGTCCAATCCGGCGCAGCGCATGCTGATTGAGTCCAATCACCGAAATGATTTTGCGGAAATCGTCGACATTGACCGGTGCCGCATAGCGCGCTGTGCCCCCCGTCGGCATGATATGCGACGGGCCGGCGATATAATCGCCCAGCACCTCAAACGATTGTTCGCCGATGAATACGCCGCCGGCATTGCGTACCCAACCCAGATAATCCCAGGCGTGGTCGATGAGCAAACACAAATGCTCGGGGGCATAGGCATTGGCCACCGCAAACGCCGTGGTCAAATCGGGGACCACCACAATCCCACTGCGCAACATCAACGTCTCGGCCGCTCCGCTATTGTCGGGCAACGCCGCCAATTGGCGGGCGAGCTCGGCTTTGACGGCGTGGGCCATGGGCAGCTCTGTAGTCACCAAAATCGCCGCAGCTTGGACATGTTCGGCTTGGGCCAGCAGATCTGCCGCCACATAGGCCGGATTGGCGTTGGCATCGGCAATCACCAAGGTCTCGGTGGGACCCGGCAAGCTTTCGATACCGACGGCGCCATACACCATGCGTTTGGCCAACACCACGAACAAATTCCCCGGACCAGCGATTTTGTCGACCCGTGCCACTTGCTCCGTGCCAAAGGCCATGGCGGCGATGGCTTGGGCGCCACCGATGCGCAACACCTGGTCAACGCCGGCCACATAGGCCGCCGCCAACACGATATCGGCGATTTCGCCACTGGCTCGTTGTACCGGCGAGCAGACCACGATTTGGGCAACCCCCGCCACCCGAGCCGGGATGGCCGCCATCAACAACGTGGAGGGCAAGGGGGCACTGCCACCCGGCACATAAATCCCCACTCGCTCCATCGGCACCACCAGCTGCCCCATGGTACCTTCGCTGGTGACATCCATCCACGATTGATGATGTTGTTTACTATGAAAATTGCGAATCTGGTCGGCTGCCAATTGCAACGCCTGTTGCAATTGGGGTGGTTGGGCCTGCCAGGCCGCCAAAATCCGTTCAGGTGGCACCAACCATTGCGCTGGCACATGCCCATCGAGGCGCAGGCTCCAGTCAGCCACCGCAATGTCGCCACGCTGACGCACATCGTTGACAATCCGCTCTACCACTTGGGCGGGTGTCAAGCGCTCACCCACCCGCGCCGCAATATTGTCGAGCAGCGCCTCGGTGACTTCGACTTCGTCGAAGGGCACCCGTTTGAGCACACTGGCTTGGGCGGCAGCTAGGTCGGTATATATGGGAATCGGCATGCAATCCTCCTTGGGGTGGGGTACGACTAGGCTAATTCTTGGACGATGCGCGCAAAGGTTTCGCTCTGAGCGGTAAAGTAATAATGCGCCGGCATCACCGCAATCGCATCACCACCGAGGGCTCGCAAATGCCGGACTGTGGCCAGCACGTGCTCTTGGGGGATAACCATGGTCACCATATAAATCCCATCAACACCGTTTTCACGGGGCCATACCGGCGCGATGGTCGGGCCTTGGGCACCAGCAAACTCAGGGCGGGCCACG
>CAISXI010000081.1 GCA_903889425.1 uncultured Roseiflexaceae bacterium
ACTTTTTACAAATCAAACTGTTTGGGATTGGACGTCACCGGCGACGCTACCACTCAATAGCTGGAACCACCTGGCCGTCACCTTTGGTAACAAGACAGTGGTGATTTATGTCAACGGTGTAGAGGTAAGTCGTGTGGATGCGCCAGACCGGCTGACTGATTCTGATACGAATAATAATAATTTACTGGTGGGACCGGCAATTAGCGCGATGAGTAGCGCTTATACCGGGGGATTAGATGACCTCGCCATCTTCCAAGTGGCGTTACGAGCCGGTGAAGTCCAACAGCTCTACACAGGGGCACTGCCCAATAGTAGCGACCTCATCGTGCGCCCCGGAGATCGCATCGTCTATAGCATCAACGAAACCAACAAATTGTTGGGGCGGAGCATGCAAGGATTCACCTCCGTCACTGGTATCTCCACATTGAACGGATTTACTTCAACCAATACTATTCCCATGTCGCTGGCAGCCAATGCGACAACGAAATTTGACGGGGTCATCGAATTGCCCGGTGCGATTAACACGAGTACTGCGCCGTCAACCTACACCAATAGTTGTGTGTTTGGCGCGAGTGAACTGTGTGTCAAATTCGACGAAACCAATCCCACCATCCCCATCAAATTCAACGATGTATCGGCAAATGCCAGCGGGCTGACCTGTAACAGCACCGCGGCGTGCCCCGTCTACAACGGTACTGACGGCAGTTGGAAGTTCAACAACAACACCACCCTACAAACCACAGCGGCAGTGGGGAATGCCATCAGCAACCACGACTTTACGATGAGCGTATGGGTCCGGCCGGAAGGGCAATCGGTGACTACCCGCACCATCGTCAATAGTAGCAATACCAACGCCAACTTGCAGGTGGCACTCAACCAAGAGCGCCCACAAATTACCATCGGTACGGCTGTGCTGACCGCACCCAATCAACTCCCGTTAGAAACCTGGAGTCATTTGGTGTTTGTGTTGGCCAACCAACAGCGTCAGATATATGTCAACGGTATGCTGGTCACCAACGATAGCACGACTATCCCCTACCCAGGTGCCTATGGCATCCTGCGGATTGGCAAAGATGCCGGCACCAATTCATTGGCCGGCAGCCTGCGTGACATTCAAATCAGTAGTAATGCCCTGACGCCGACCCAGATTTTGAGCCTAACCAATACCTGCGAAGACCCCTTGTTGATTATCTGTATGCCGCTGACCAGCAATACCAACGAGTTTAGTCAATACGGCATCAATCAAAATTTCGCATTGAGTGGCGGAAGTGCGAGTGCCTTTAGCACGAGTGCCAAATTCCCCGATGGATTTGCCAATTTACTCAGTAGCCATGATTTTAGTGTGGTTGCCAAAGTCAAGCTCAGTGCAGCGACACAGACTATTTTGCAAACTGGCACCAAAGTAGGCAGTGGCAATCAATTCAAATTATCGGTAGAAAACGGCCTGCCTACCCTCGCTATCGGCAGCAAATCCATTACCGCCGGCAGCATGATTGTAGGCATCTGGTATCTGGTGAGTGCCCGTGTAAATGCGGGGAAATTGACGTTACGAATCGATAGTACGGACGGCACCGTTGCACAACAACAAACCAGCAGTGATGCGCTCTTGCAAGGCCAAGACCCATTCAGTCTAGGGGCGACTGGCATGGACATCGACAATCTACGCATATATCGCATCGCAATCAGTGATAATACGATTGCAGGTATTGCCCGGTATGCGCTCAACAACAAACCAACAGTGGCAATCAATCAAGCGCCCGTATCAGATCAACTACAGGTCGATGTTGATGCACGGCCAAAACTCATCGTCCCTGACCCGAATTTCGAACGCTTACGGGGCACGTGTGATGCCCCTAGCGCAGTCCTTTGTTTACCGTTCGATACGGCAAACTATGGCAGCAATGCATCTTATACTTTGGCGCAAGGGGTTAGTATTAAGCAATCAACGGAAGACGTTGGCGGCAGTCAATTCCCTGCCAAAAACGCGATCGATAATAATCTCGGTAACTTCAGTCACAATAACTGGCATGGGCGAAGCGGGGTGAGTGGCAACGAAGATAAACCATGGATTGAAATCGACCTCAATGCATACAAAGAAGTGCAATCGGTGACTGTAATGAACCGGACAGACTGCTGCATGGAACGAATGCAGACAGCGTTAGTGTTTTTATCCAACTTTAGCTGGGGTGATTCACGAGATATTGTTAGGATGATTAACACCGCACCAACGATGTGGCGCAACCTGCAATGTGATAATCAAGATAAAAGTTGTACCAAACCCAATACGGATATGTATACGGTCAACTTCCCCAAAGGGACAGGTGCTCGTTATATACGCATACAGAAGCAAACAAATAATTGGTTGCATATGCGCGAAATATATGTCAACGGGGAGCTGGTGTCATGTGAACAAGCGAACACCTGTCCGGTGATACGCGAGGGTGGTACAGAATTCATCGATCAAAAAAACATCGCATTGTCACGTACATTATCGAAGTCGGTTTTTGAAGGTGTCAAAGACTATACCGTAATGGGATGGTTCCGCTTCAACGAGCCAGGTAATAATTCACCTATATTTGGGGATAACTATGATCTCACCACCGCCAACAATCAACTCCAGTTCGGGGTGAGTGGGAATCGCGTGTATATGACACTCGGTGGCTCGTCGATATTCTATTCACCATATAATACTATTTTGCCCAATAAATGGTATCATATCGCCTTTGTCAAAACTGGACCGGCACGCTACGTGTATGTCAATGGCAAGCAAGTTATCAATGCGACGTCATCACCACCGCCCAATCTTACTTCTGTGCGGCAAATGAGCATCGGCGCCCTCCTCGCAAAAAACACGAATTGGACGAATGGCTATTATCCCAATCCATCGCTCAACGGTACCATTCGTGACTTCCAGATCCACAACCAAGGCTTGACCGTTGCCCAAATCGCAAGTGCAGCCAATGTGCCCACATTTGAGTTGCGCATCCCATTCGATGAACCGGCAGTCAGTACATCGTTTAGTGATATGAATACCGGTGCGTTTGGACTAGAGTGTGTCACTCAATGTCCATTGAGTGGCATTCCTGGACGTGATGACCGCGCGGTCCACTTTGATGGCAATCAATCACTGCGCGTAACGAATAGTACGTTCCAATATGTATCATATATTGGCGGTACATACTCTGACAGCGTGTTTGGCAGCCGCCCCAAAGAGCTTACCGTCGGGGTGTGGGTCCGCCCCAGCAAATACAATACATGGATTATTGGTAACAACAATCCTAGCGAATCACTCCGTGTTGGGATAGATACCAATGGCTATGTCACCTACGAACGCGCAATTCCTTGTAACCGAGTTAATAATGCTTGGAAACAATACGGCACCTGGATGTGTTGGCCCTATGTTCCATTACGGTCAACCACCAAAGTGCCACTCAATACCTGGTCATACATCCAAGTCAGTACAGAAATCACGGTAGATAGCTTCTGGTATTGGTGGCAAGAAACAGCCGGCAGTTTTAGCCAAAATGAATATCTTTATGTCAATCAAAATGGAGTTTCCCGCACTGTCAGCGGTCCTACGCAATACGGTTATGGTTCCTACTACCCAATCAACAACACCAACAGCCTCGTCATCGCTGCTAATTATGCCGGTGATTTGGACGATTTACGCATATCACCGACCAAATCAACCACCCTCGACGATGTCAATGCGCAAATGAACTTGGCACCAAATTGGAATCTCACTTTCGAAGATACGGTAAGTAGTAACAAGATTAGTGTGAGTGATGGTATCACCAAAACCACTCAAATCGATTCCGTCATCCTCCCCGATGACGTCCCAGGCCGGGCAGGCATTCAACGGTTCAAGTTTGCTGCTAGTTGTGCGCCTGCCGAGATTGCAGCAATCGAATGTCCGGTGGGCAATGCCGTTGGCATGGCCGGCGTGGCTGACCTGTTCAACGGCAAAAACACTATGCTTCAGGTCAGTAATGGGATTAGTTTGACCAACGAGATTGCCAATGGTGGCACCATCCAACTCATGATCAAACCCGACAGTTCCACCGGCACCCAAACGCTCCTTGCGTATGGCAACACCAGCGGTGCAAATGCGTGGCAGGTGCAAATTGTCGATAGCAAAGTCAGATTTTCACTTGGCACGCGCACATTTACTGCTAGTACCAAGCTTGCCAATGCCTGGAATCATGTGTCGTTCAAATTCACCACGGCTGATTTGACCAGTAGTTTTATCGTCGGCGATAAAGTGCTACCCCCATTTGCCTACTTCCAAAATGGGAGTGAAGATACCGCCGTGGTCGACAGTGGTGGTGGGTTGCGCATCACTAGTGCCCTCGTCACCAATAGTAGTTACAAGCTACGAATTGGTGGCAAAATCAGTGGGAGTAGCTTGGTCGAAATGTTCAAGGGTGGCATCGACGATATCACTTTGACTCCCAGCAGTTTAGTCAATCCCAAGATATTCCGGATTGCCCGGTCACAATTTGCGCAGGCTTTTTCCAAGGACACTATCGCCAACTTCACGCTCGATGCCGATGTCCCCACTATCCAAATTAGCAATCCCGTCTATGTGGCGCGCTTACCACAACAATTTATTATCAACACCAGCGATGCGTCATCGCTGGTGACCCGTGTCACAGCGGCGATTACCAGTACGCTCAGTAGCACTGGGAGTATCCTCAGCAAGCCGACATCGAACTCTATCACCGTCCCAGCCTGCCAAGATGCTGTCGGCGGGCGGGCCTATTGCCCGACTTTTGCCGTCAATCAGGTAGCCAATGCCATTGTCGAAGGTAAATACGGGATTGTGGTCAATGTATATGATTCTGTCGACAACATGGGCAGTAGTCAATCGACGGTGTTGGTTGATACCACCCCACCCACCAAAGATACCGTAGCGTTGATTCGCTCGAGTGGCACATACACCACCACCAAAGCGGTCAACCAAAATACCCCCCAGATTTTGGTAAAAATCAGTGCCAGTGATCCCGTCCTGACGAATTCAGGGAATTCACCGGGCAGTGGCGTGGTCTCCCTCAATGTCAATATCAAAGATATGAGTGGGCGCAATATTAATTTGACGCCGATTGCCGCCACGAAAGTGGGAAATACCTGGGTGAGTCGCATTCCGTTGCCCTTTGGCAACCCCTCGGGATTTTATCAAATCAGCGCAATTGCCACTGACGCCATGGGGAATCAGAGTAGCGAAATCATCGTCGCTGACGAAGCAAATCCGATTGAAGTCGACGGCAATGCCCCCAATGATACGATCGATTATCCATCACCCAGCAACCCTGACAATTATTTCGTGGGGAGTCAAGCGCTCAGCGGCCGCGTGTCAGATTACACCGATGGACGGGCGCCTTTACAGACCGGGTTACGCATCCGACTTGATTTCGAGGCACCAGACGGCGCCGCAATATTTGATAATCGTGCCGATGCCCGGTACACGGCAAATTGTACGATTTGCCCCGTCATCGCGGCCGATACGGTCGATACCACCCGTCGCGCTGCCCGCTTCAACATCGATGCCCCCCAACAAGCACTCACGATTGCCAATGCCGCCACCGTATTAACCGGCACGTTTAGCATTGCCTTTAGTGCCAAAATCGTTGACAGTGGCACCATGGTCAGCACCGGGATTGCCAGCAATCCTCGCTTGCGCATCAAAGCAGACAAAGCCGGGACAACCTTCAAAGTAACCGCCCAACGGGGCACAACCAGTGTCGTCACTCCCGCCACCCTGACTGCCAATACCTGGTATCACTTTATCTATAGTGAATACCGCAATGCCGGTGTAACCACCATCAGTCTGAGCTATGGTACCAATTTACGGACGATGGCGGCCAACCCAACTACCAGTACATTTACCAAGGCAATTACAAACGGCGCCCTCACCACCGTCAGCGACATCATCCTCGGTGCGATGCAATCAAGTACGCTGACCACGGCCAAAGAAGACTACTTCCGTGGTAGCCTCGATGATTTCATCCAGACATCGGCCTTACTCACCCCCCTCGACTTACTTGGGAAATCAATCAGTCGCGGTAGCACGGTATTGCAACATCAGACCCGCCTCGCAATAGACGAAGATGGCATGACCAACGCCGATGGATTGGCAGCAGTGGCTGATTTTTATCTGCCGATTAATCAAGATACGTTGCCCGTGGTAGACAGTATCAATGGCATCCGGAGCACCCGCTGTACCGCCGGCAAAACAATTGACACCAGCACCTGCCCCACCATCGCTGATGGCTTTAGTAGCAACGCACTACAATTGCTGAATAGTAGTGATGGTATCCAAACTGGGTATATCCTGCGTTCAAGCGATGGCATCAGCAAAAGCGTAGCATTACGCTTTGCACTCAATAAGACCACCACATCTGGGCTACTGGCGTGGATCCAAGCACCGGCCCTCACCAATTCTTTGGCGATGCAAGTCGAATTTGATCAAGCCCTGCAACGCCTGGTAGTCAAAATTAATGACCAAACCACTACGCTTCTCTCCGCAGATGAATCTGCCATGCTCATTAACGACAGTAATTGGCATACGTTGGTATTGACCAGTGTCGGTACCAGTACGGGCGAAAATATCAGCCTGTTCCTTGACACCAAACAACTCATCAATAGCAAAGCGGTTATTGGTCACTGGGATGGCGCACTCTTGGGCATCGGCGCCCTCACCGGTGTGGCAGGTTATAGCGGGCGTGGCACAACCAGCACCGCTGCCGTCTCCAGCATGATTGACGATGTTGCAGTGTTTAATAGTGCCTTGAGTCTGGGGAATGTGATTGACTATAGCCTTGGTTATAGCACCGTGTTGCATGCCCCTCTCGATGATGCCAATGTAACAAGCAGTGCACAGTTCCGCGATGCATCGCCCTACAATCTGGC
>CAISXI010000082.1 GCA_903889425.1 uncultured Roseiflexaceae bacterium
AGATCATGCCGATATTACTAGCATCAATGGGGCGCGACCCGATATCGCTACTCATATCGACCACGAGGGGTTGTGTCGTGGCCGGTAGCGTTGCCCATTGGGTACCATAAATCGTATTGTTAGAGGTGATATGCACATACGCCGCATCAGAGGCTACTTGCCACGTGGCGGGTGCGGGCAGGGTGGCGTAGTTGTCGGCTTTGCTGGAGGCGGCGATATGGGCGCTACCTACGCGACCTGCTTCTTCGTAGGCTTTTTCGGCCCACACACCGGTCAACACATACGCGCCACTGCGACCTGGTTGCAAGACATTCATCGGCAGCATGGCAAATTGATGGCTGGCACCCCCTTGCAAAAAGCCGATTTGGTGACTGTCGCCTAGTCCAAGCAAGCGCTTGATCCGCTCCATGGCGCGGTTATTGAGGGCTTCATATTCTTTGGAGCGATGACTCGATTCCAGAATCGAAATCCCGCTCTGGTGATAATTTGGCAGTTCAGCTTGGATTTGTTGAATCACTTCGGCTGGCAATACGGCAGGACCGGCATTGAAATTATGAATATGTGACATGACACGTTACTCCTCGACAAAGTTCCATAATCATCATACCGCAACAACCGTAGGTGCGTGGCATGCCTCGCACAATGCAATCGCCCGTCGTGGTATGATGCATCGTGTACAGAATATTGTAAAGGAGATATCGTGTTAACGATTGCTGAACGCCAAGAGGCCATCCAATTATTGCGGATTGCCACCGACGAAATCGCCGCTGAAGTCGTACATTTGTCCGTTGCCCAATTGACGACGCCCTATTTGGCCAACGAATGGACTGTCGCCCAAAACGTACACCATTTACCAGATTCCCATAGCTACGCCATCAATAACCTGCGCTTGGTGTTGAGCGAAGATAAGCCGACCTGGAAGTCATATAACCCAGATGGTTTTGCCCAAATCGCCGATGCTCGCGAAGCCGACATCAGCGTATCGCTCGACCTGATGCGTGCTATGCACATCCGCTGGGTGCGCATGCTCGAGTCATTGAGCGACGCCGATTTTGCCCGTACCGGCATTAGCGTGTCATACGGCGAACGAAGCATCGATGATTTGCTTCGCATCTACTCAGGCCATGCCCGTTCACACGTCACACAAATCCGTCAAACCTTGGCTGCTGCCAAATAACACCAAAATGTCCCCCCCACACGAATAAATCGTGTGGGGGGGACATTTATTTATACCGCTTCGTTGAATCCATACCATTCGGCCATGATTTGATGGAGCTCGCGGGGGGCCTCGTCTTGGACATCGTGTCCGATGCCGTCAAGCAACAAAAACTGACAGCGTTTGATTTTGTTGGCGAGCGCCGTCACCATCGGGATGGGATTGCCGGTATCTTCGCTGCCATGCACAATCATGATTGGCGCTTCGATTTGGGCTGCCACCCCGAACAGTACATCGCCACCACGGGCCAGGATTGCATCGGCGGCGAGGATCCAGCCTTCGACCATCGGTTCAAACTGGGCTTCACCGTGCAGGGCGATGATTTCGGCCTTCCAGGCGGGGTAGCGCTCATCCCAAGTCGATAGCGGGCGCCATTTGTGTACCATCTCGACCATTTCGGTGGTAATTTGGCCACATACGCCCCATACCAATGCCGAGCGTACGAGGTGAGGGGCGGTGGCAGCGATATACAACGCGATTTCGGCACCATCACTAAAGCCCACCAAATGTACCGGCCCCACATTGAGTGCCGTAAGAAAGGCAATCATATCGGCGGCATCGTTTTGATAAAAATCAACCCCAAACACACGCTGAGGTGGTGCACTCGCCCCATACCCGCGTAAATCGGGGGCGTAGATTTGCATGTGGGGGGCCAGGAAGGGGATTTCTTTGGCGAAATGGGCTTTGCCCGTGCCGGTGAATCCATGGAGCAGTACTACCACGTCGTCACCACTTCCCTCGTGGTGATAGGCAATGCGGGCGCCGTTTGGGCATACAATAGAGTGCATCGAATGTTCCTTTTTATACAAGAATGAGAATCCTATGCGTTTGGCCATCCTTGATTATGGGTTGTTTGAAATCTACCAGAATGGCCGCCAAATCGGCATTCAAGGCTATCTGATTCAAACCGCAAATCGCAATATTTTGGTAGATACCGGGTTTCATGCTGATTATATCGCAGATCCCTTTGGTGTGGCGTTGATTGATGGCCTTGGCAAGTTTGGCCGCTTACTTGATTACCGCGCCGACCAAAACCCCCATGGCCAACTTGCCTTGCTGGGATTAACTAATATTGACATAACGGATTTGGTGATTACCCACGGGCATGTCGATCATGTGGGACGGATCGAAGAGTTCCCCAATGCGCGATTGTGGGTTTCACAACGAGAGCGCAGCTTACCCACCCCCAGTTACTGGGATGGGCGGTCGCGAGTACAATGGCCGGCGATTCCCACGGAAGTCGTGCCACATGGTTGCGAAATCGCGCCGGGCGTGCTCTTTTTTCCGACACCCGGTCATACCATGGGGCATTATTCGCTCACCGTGAAACTCGCCAACCTAGGGATAGTCATTTTGGCGGCTGATGCGATATCACGTCCCGATGAATTTGCGGACGATACCTGGAGCGATGCCGAAGACCCCGGTACCGCCCGTGCCTCAGCATATATGCTTCGGCATTTGTCAGCAGAGCGCAACGCCTGGTTGATATATGGGCATTGTCCGCAACAATGGCTGGTGCTCCGCAAATCGCCCCATTGGTACGACTAACGCACGTCGCGGCCTTGATTGAGGATGATGACGTTGCCACTACAACAGTCGCCGGCTGGTGATGCCAAAAAGGCCACCCAGCTGGCGATTTGCTGTGGTTCCATCGGTTTGCCTTGAGGCATGCCTGCCAGCGCTTGCGCCAACACATCTGGACTGACCACATCAAACAAATCGGTGCGGGTCATGGCGGGGGCAATCGAGTTCACACAAATCGATTCTTTGGCGTGGCGCCGCGCCAAGTGTTTGGTCAGGCTGTCGATGGCCGCTTTGCTGGCCCGGTAGGGGGCTGGGTCAAAGACGTCGAAGTTGTAGGCGCCGTTGGACGAAATGTTGATGATCTTTTTGGTGCCGGGGCGGGCTTGCATCAGTGGGATGGCCGCTTGACAACAAAAAAAGGCACTGTCGAAATTCATGGCCATTTGTTGGTGGAGTGTCTCGGCAGTCGTTTCGCTAAACTCTTCCATGATGCAGCCACCGGCATTGTTGACCAAGACATCGACGCCACCATGAATAGACATAACGGTTGAAAACATTGCTTGAATATCTGTTTGACTCGTTAAATCAATCTGGTAGGGATGAAACTGATTGTCGCTATAGGGGCATGGGTTGAGGTCAGCACCGATAACGGTGTAGCCGTTCCGGAGCAACGTTTCGCTGATGGCACGGCCGATACCCCGGGCAGCTCCGGTCACGACGGCAATTTGAATAGACATAACAATAAATCCTTTTAAT
>CAISXI010000083.1 GCA_903889425.1 uncultured Roseiflexaceae bacterium
CCCGTGCCTCCCAATGTCGATCGCAGTTGCCGTCCATCGTCCCAATGCACCAAATTGCCAAACGGGAGGGTGTGGGCGGCATAGGTTGGTCGGGCATAATTTGTGTAGCCATAGGCAAACGGGCAGTAGGCAACGTCACCTCGCGCTAGTGCTTCGTAGGTGGCAATCGGGTTGCGAGTCAAGCAGATCGGGTCACAGGCGCTGACCAGCTCGCGTAAGTGCAGTAGTGCTTGAGCGCCGATACCTTCGCTGACCATTACTTCAGTGCCTTGAAAGGGCTCTTCGCCCAGTGCGATACAGAGCATATACATGTTCATCAAGCTATCAATAGGGATGGCCGGCACGGCGACGTGGCCTTGACGCGCTAGGACGAGTAGTTCTTGCCAGTTTTTGGGAGGTGTGCTGAGTAAATCAGCCCGCCAGGCACTCACCGGCGTGGCGGCATCAATCGGCAAGGCCCACAAATGATCGTCATACCAATAGCTGGGGTACGATGCCCCCACGCTGTGGGCGGCTTGATCCGCCAAATAAGCGGGATCGAGATGCTGGTCGAGGGCTACAAGCACGGGGTGATGGGCCGCATACCCCACAAATGGATGGTCGATGACCAGCAAATCAAAGGTTTGGGCCAGCACTTGGATGGGTTGATCGGCAAACGCTTGGAGTGACCGTTTTTCCCAGATGATTTCGACATCGGGGTGCAATTCTTGGAAGCGTTGGGCGCTGGCTACCATCGGCAAATAGCCACGGGTATGATTCCAGGCAATCCCACGGAGTGTTGTTGTCATTGTTGCTACCTCTTTGTAGATTATTATGTTTGAGTGAATGTGGGCTTATTATTGGGGAATCGGCTCGCCTGCATCACGGAGTTCGAGGCGTTCGCGCAACCCGGCGGTGGTTTGGTGGATGCGGTAGCGTACCATCAGTGCCAACGAATCGCCGTCGCGTCGCCGACAGGCTGCCAGCATGGCCCTGTTTTCGAATTGTGATTCGTGATAACGCTCGGGAATCAAATCAATCTGGAGTCGGCGGTAACGATCACTTTGATCCCACAATTGTTGGATGATGCGGATGAGATTGCGCCGTTGGGTGGCGTGATAGAGCGTGAAGTGAAATTCTCGGGTGTGTTGCAAAAACACATCGGGGGCATGATTGCGAATATCAATATCAATTTGACCAATCAATGATTCCAACGCACCTATGGTAGCATCAGTCATGTTTTTGGCAGCGAGCTGGGCGGCTTGCTCTTCGAGGACTTCGCGCATGTAGTAAATATCAATCATTTCGCTCAGCGAAATGGGCTCTACAAATACGCCCCGATGCGGCACGATATGCACGAGCCCGCTCGATTGCAAGCGTGCTAATGCTTCACGTACCGGCACTAAGCTCACCCCGAATTGCCGTGCCACCGCTGCTTGATCAATCCGCTCACCCGGGGTAATAGTGCCGTTCAAAATCCGCGTACGTAGATGAGTCAAGACTCTGTCGGTAATGGTAAATGGCGTGTCACTCATGTCGTACTTATATACCCCTTTGTGGTGTGGTTATCCAGAATTATATAATTTATAAAAAATTTGTCAATCTGTAGGTGAATATTAGTAGGGGCGAATCAAGCCAGCGAATTCATTCGCCGCTATTCGCCCTTATGGTATATATCGTGGCACCGTAGTAGGGGCGAATCAAGCCAGCGAATTCATTCGCCGCTATTTGCCCTTATGGTACATATCGTGGCACCGTAGTAGGGGCGAATCAAGCCGGTGAATTCATTCGCCGCTATTCGCCCTTATGGTATTACAATAGCGCTATGATTCGTTTTGACAAAAAAGGATGCCCATATGCAAGACCCGCGGATTGGTAAATTGGCGCAATTGTTGGTGCAGCACTCGATGCGTGTCGCCCAAGACGAAAAGGTGCTGATCGAAAGCTTCGACATCCCCACCGAAATGACCGTGGCCTTGATTCGTGCCGTCGCCGAGGCCGGTGGCCACCCCCTCGTCAGCACCTATAGCCAACCGGTGCTCCGCGCCCTCTACCAAGTGGCAACCGTGGAACAAATGCAAACTATTGGCGCAGTCGAACGGGCCCGCATGGAAGCAGTGCAGTGCTATGTGGGGATGCGTGGCTCCCACAACACCACCGAAATGGGCGATGTGCCCCGTGACCGCACGGAGCTTTATGAAAAATATTGGTGGAACCACGTCCACTCCGCCGTGCGCGTCCCCCACACCAAATGGGTGGTGTTGCGCTGGCCGACGCCATCAATGGCCCAATCAGCCGGGATGAGCACCGAGGCCTTCGAAGATTTTTACTTCAATGTCTGTAGTGGCGTCGATTATGTGGCCATGCAACATGCCATGGAGCCCCTCAAAGAACTGATGCTCCAAACTGACCGCGTGCACATCAAAGGCCCCGGCACCGATTTGCGCTTTAGTATCAAAGGCATCGGTGTAGTGCCGTGCTTTGGTGAGCGCAATATCCCCGATGGCGAAATTTATACCTGCCCGGTGATTGATTCGGTCGAGGGAGTGGTTTCGTACAATTGTGAGTCGTTGTACCGTGGCACGTTGTTTACCAATGTGCGCTTTGAATTCAGCAAGGGCAAAATCGTCGATGCCCAAGCAGGTGCCAATACGGCCAAGCTCAACGAAATCCTCGATGTCGATGCCGGTGCGCGCTACCTCGGTGAATGGTCGCTGGGTGTCAACCCCTATATCACCAACCCCATGCGTGATACCTTGTTTGATGAAAAAATCGCCGGCTCGTTCCATTTGACCCCCGGCCAATGCTACAAAGAAGCCTCGAACGGCAACAATAGCCAAATCCACTGGGATATCGTCTGCCGCCAAGATGAGGCCGTGGGTGGTGGCGAAATCTGGTTTGATGATGTCCTGATCCGCAAAGATGGTCGCTTTGTCTTGCCCGCACTCCAAGGCCTCAACCCTGAAGCGTTGACGCGCTAATTCACCAACGCGTAAGCGGCCCGTGCACCTCTGCTAGGCATACCGCCTGGCAGAGGTTTTTTGACGTATAATCAACTGACCGGTCGGTAAGTAAGGGAAAGAGGGTATGGTATGAGTGATCGTGAACGCAATCGACTTTTGTTGGTGTTGTTTATCGGGGTGCTGATGGCGGCGCTCGACATTGCGGTTACGGGGCCAGCATTACCCGCCATCCGGGCGCAATTCGGCATGGATGTGGCGACGGCGTCGTGGATTTTTGGGATATACATCGTGGCCAACTTGGTCGCATCACCGTTATTGGCCAAGGCCTCTGACCGTTTTGGGCGGCGCACCAGTTTTTTGGCGAGTGTGGTGCTGTTTGGGATTGGTTCGATTATCGTGGCCACAGCGGTCGATGTCACGATGTTGCTGATTGGGCGAGCCATTCAAGGCTTTGGGGCTGGTGGCATCTTCCCGGTGGCGACTGCAGTGGTCGGCGACGTCTTCCCCGTCGAGCAACGGGGGCGGGCGCTGGGAATGATTGGTGCCGTGTTTGGGATTGCCTTTTTGTTGGGGCCCATCATCGGTGGCGTGTTGTTGTTGTTTGGCTGGCAATGGTTGTTTTGGGTCAATGTCCCCATCATGCTCTTGATTATCGGGTTGGGAATGCGCTTGTTGCCGACGGGTGGTGGCAATGCTAGTAGCGCGTTTGACTGGCTGGGGAGCATCGTGCTCAGTACGATTTTGATTTTGAGTGCCTTAGTACTGCAAGGGGTGGGTGACCTCGTCAAACAAGGTGGCAGTATGAGTACCACCATGATTGGCATGATTGCGGCGGTGATTGTGTTGTTGCCCGTATTTGTTTGGGCCGAACGGCGGGCCGCCGACCCGGTGGTGCAAATGGCGTTGTTTGCCCGCCGGCAGGTCATCGTGATTTTGGCGTTTGCCTTTGGGGCGGGGATGGCCGAGGCGGTGACGTTGTACTTGCCGTCGCTACTGGTGAGTGCGCATGGGATGAATGAATCAGCCGCTAGCTTTCAACTCATCCCGCTGGTACTGGCTATGGCGGTGGCGTCGCCGTTGTCGGGTCGGGTGCTCGACAAACAAGGCGCCAAGCCAGTGGTACTGGGGGGCGTGGCGTTGATGGCTGCCGGGTTGTTGGTGCTGGGGGTAATGCCCCGTGACATGACCATGTACTATGTTTTTTCGGTGTTGTTTGGCTTTGGGATTGCGGTGCTCCTGGGGGCGTCGTTGCGCTATATGATGCTTGGCGAGACTGAGCCCAGCCAGCGCGCGCCGGCCCAAGCGATTTTGACCATTGTGATTAGTGTCGGGCAGATGATTGGTGCCGCCTTGATGGGAGCCGTCGCGGTGAGCCAAGTAGACACGACAGCGGGCTATGCGTTGGCGATGCTGGTGACGGCTGGGGTGATGCTGGCGTTGTTGGTGGTAGGGATTTGGTTGCGTCCTCGCATGCAAACGGCGCCGGAATCAGCACCGGCGTAACGCAATTCCGATTATAATATTGATGATGGTGTAGCGTATAGTGATTTGGAAGGGTAGTAATGAACGCATATAGCATTTTCTTGACGATTCATTCATGGACGCGTTGGGCCGTATTGATTACCGCAGTACTCGCAATTGTCACGGCCTGGCAGGGATGGTCGGGTAGTGTAGCCTGGACTGCCACCAAAGCCCGTTTTGCCTCATGGTTTGTCAATGCCACTAGCATTCAGTTGGTGATTGGCTTGATTTTGTATGGTGCCTTGAGCCCCATTACCCTCAAAGCCTTCAGTGATTTTGGGGCGGCCATGAAAGACAGTGCCATCCGTTATTGGGCAGTTGAGCACATGACGATGATGTTGATTGCGGTGGCCTTGGTGCATATCGGTTCAGGGCGGATTCGCAAGGGTGCCGACGACAAAGCCAAACACCGCGCCGCAGCGATTTTTTTCACCATTGCATTTGTGCTGATTATGGCATCGATTCCATGGAGCGGTGTTAACGTCCGCCCCCTCTTCCGCGGGTTCTAATGACCATCGATCTCCGCGAAAAAATCATGACCGAGGCGGCGACACGGTTCGTCGCCTCGGGTTATCATGCCGTCTCTATGCGTGAAATTGCCGAGGCGGTAGGTGCATCAAAAGCGGCAATTTATTATTATTTTGCTGACAAAGAAGCGCTGTTACTAGCGATTATGGAGCATTCACTCACGCAATTAATTCATATCATGCAGACCGGCGCCAACGCCCACACCGACACCGAGCAACAACTGCTTGCCATGGTGCAAGGATTGTTGGGGCTTGATGCGGTACAACGGGCAGCTATGCGCCTCGCCATGTTTGAATTACAACATTTGGGTGAGGCAGAGCGCAAACAATTTGGTATGCGCTATGAGCGTGAATTCATCGAATGTATCCGCGCCGTGCTCCGGGCTGGTCAAGCCAGCGGCCAGATTAGGGTGATGGATGTGCAGGCCGCTACCTGGGCCTTGCTGGGCTTGCTCTACCCTTTTTCGTTGACCCAAGCGCGGGGGCACGATGTCCCTACGCTCAGCCGCACGTTGGTCGACTTGTTTCTACATGGTGTGGGGCGCTGAGGGTGCAACTCCTTGGATTTGGCTGAGCAACTGCGCCGGTGTGAGATCGGCGAGGCTCTGCAGACGTATCGTCACTGGGGCATTCCAACAATGTGATCCGCTTATTCTTGCCCGTGACGACCGTAATCGGTCCAGTAA
>CAISXI010000084.1 GCA_903889425.1 uncultured Roseiflexaceae bacterium
ACGATGTACAGCAATAATCCAAATGGCCCCACCATGAATACACAGACCAGGCAGAGCGATGTCAGCCAAGTGGGGATACCTAGTTGTTGGCTGTCGCTATACACCCAGCGCCCCGTCCAGAGATCAAAGGCGAGGAAGTGAATCCAGGCGGTAGTCGCACCTGACGGCGTGCTCAGCAATCCGGCGATGAGGTCGAGTTGGGGGTTGGCGAGGATGGGCAACAGTGCGGCGAAATTGGGGATGACGAGGCTGCTGTAGAGCAATGCAATCGGGATGACGAAGAGACTTGATGCCATGATGCGCCGGCTCCACGTCCAATTGGGCAGGGCAATCATCAATACCCAAAACGGCATGACGAGTAGATTGCTGAGTTGAAAAAGCTGACTCACAAGAGTTCCTTTCTGGCGCCATGTGGCGCAAATCCCCGTTGCCAGGCATCGAGTGTGGCCCGGATAACGCTATAGTCGAGTGGTCCATGGCGTTGCATGGTGAGGGCTAGCATGGCAATCCCGTGTACCATCTGCCAGGCCGAGAGGGCGATTTGGAATGAGCCATAGCTGGGTGTGACGACACAATGCCCGGCAGCAATCATTGCTTGGATGTGGGTGTGGATGACCATAAATGCCGGGCTATTTAACAATTGGGTGTCGAAGGATACTTCAGGACTACGGTAAACTTGGTTGCCCATATTTGAAAACAGCAGTAAGAAATAATCAGGGTTACTCACGGCAAATCGCACATATTGCACACCGCATTCACGGGTTGCTAGCCGAATGTCGCTTTGGGGTGGGTAGTCATTGAGTGCCTCGGTGAGTTTGGCGAAACCTTCTTCGCAGACGGCCTGCAAAATTGCATCTTTGTTGGCATAGTATTCATAGATACTAGCTGGGCTGTAGTCGATTGCATCGGCAATCCGCCGGATTGACAAGGCCGCCACGCCCTCGTGGTGGATGATTTCGACTGCGCTCTTGATGATGGCTTGGCGGATGCGGGTGTTTCGGCGTTGCCGCGGTTTTTCATTTCCCATCGAAGGCCTTTCAAAAAACCGAACATTGTTCAATAAATATAACAATGTTCGAATAATTTGTCAAACAAAAAAGGAGCAATCATTGATTGCTCCTTTAATATGCGGTTTATTTAATAATTAGGGGGTAGGTGTCGCAGCGGCGGTGGTGGCAGTGGCAGCGGCGGTGGCAGTGGCAGCGGCGGTAGTGGCGGTGGCAGCAGCGGTGGTAGCGGCGGTGGTGGCGGTGGCAGCAGCGGTAGTGGCTGATACTGCTGCGGTCACGGTTTTGGTGGCAGATGCGGCTGCGGTCACGGTTTTGGTGGCCGTCGATCCGACGGTATTGGTAGCGACGACGGTGTTCGTTGCCACGACAGTGCCGCTTGTTGGTGAAGCGGTGACCGTACTTACCGGTACGAGTGTGTCTGTTGCCACAGGGGCAGCGACGGTTTTGGTGGCGACAGGAGCTGCCGGCTTGGGATTACTTGGTTGGGCTGGGGGGACGTCAGTTGCAGTCGCCGGCATACTGATAATCATGGCGGTTTGCGTCAACAGCGCATCGGCTTCGGCAGCAGCAGTTGCGCTAGCCGCAATGTCGGTGGGGACTTGGGCGGTCATAGTAGCCATCTGGGCAGTGGCTACGAGGGTTGCCAATCGTTGTTCGCCAGTGAGGCTGTCGCCACAGGCGACAAATGATAATGCGAGTGCAGAAATGGCAATGACTTTGCTGAATGTGTGCACAATATTACTCCATGTAGTAAATTACAATATGCTTACTATACTGTGAAGTAGGGGTTTTTGTCAATTGGGTTGAGATGGAAATATATTTGTGTGCTACGAA
>CAISXI010000085.1 GCA_903889425.1 uncultured Roseiflexaceae bacterium
GCTAAGGCGGCCCGCACCCAACTCCACGAGTCGTGGGGTACATCAAAGACAAATAAGCGCTCGGTGCCCGGCACGATGCGGAGCTGGGCCAGACCCCAATTGACATCACGGCGACCACTAGTAAGGGCGCGCCGGCCGCGGGTGACAGCAAGGTCGAGTGGGACATCTTCGATGATGGCGTTGTAGCACGTCGCGGCAAAGCGCACGATGGTGTCGGGACGACTAATCCCACTAAAGGTGATGGCGGCGTTGATGGTTTTGCTCATCAACAGCGCCGCAAAAATCTGGGGCATGGCGCGGATTTGCGGTTCACCACTAGCTGCTAGTGTGACACAAATCAAGCCGATATCGGGGAACTGAGTCAGCAGGTCGTTGAGCTCGAATACGTCGATTTCGCTACCAAAGGCAATTCGGATGAGGTGATCGGCATTGAGAAAAACATCACCGACGAAATGCACAACGTGGTAGATTTTTTGGCTAAGGGCTTGTTCAATGTCGGCAAGCGTATGTACTTCGACGATCGAGATACTAATCCGCCGGGCGCTGATTTCGCTTTGGAGCATGGTATAAATCATGCTGAACTGGGGCGTTTGATCGGGGGGCACGAGTAGCAATACCCGCAACGGGCCATCGACCAAAATCGGCGGGGCTGGTTCGTTGATCGATGATAAGCGCACCACCGCATAATCGTCGTTGATGGCCGGCGCCCATTGACGGGTGCCGTCAATCACGGCCCATTCCCATGGCAAAGCAGCCAATTCGGGGACGGCAATTTGGAGTTGGATTTGCAAGCGGCCGTTGTTGTTTTGGGCGGTGCGGGCTTGGGCAATCAACATATCGCGGATGGCTTCGGGGAATATTACTGCGCCCAGTTCGCGGCCTAACTCGGTGGCATCGCCCAATAATTCGATGTGGGTGGGTTGGAGCAATCGCACCCCGGATTGAATCAAATATTCGGGAATATCGATGGGGATGGCGATGTTTTGTGATGCCGTAAAGACATACAACACAAAGCCACCTTGTTCATCGGCTCCAATCGAAATGTGAAACGGGGTGATTTGCATAATAACCGTATCTATAGTGCCTGGCGATAGGCATCCATGGTTTGTTGCGCGACCACCGGCCAGTCAAATTGACGGTGGACAATCGTGGCACCGCGGGCGCCCCATTCGGCCCATTGTGATCGTGCCTGGAGCATTTGTTGTAAGCCCACATACAGCGCCTGCATGTTGTTTGGTGTTACTAGTATACCATTGACCCCATCAAACACCTTGTCGGGGATGCCCCCGGCAGCGGTGGCGAGGACGGGGCGTTGGTGGATCATGGCTTCGAGGGTGACTAGGGATGAGCCTTCGTACAAGGTCGGATGGACAAAAAAATCACAGGCGGCGTACAAATTTTGTAGTTCGGCATCGCTCATCCGCCCCGCAAACGTGACATGGGCGGCGATGCCTAGTTGGTGCATTTGCGCCGTCAACGCAGTGCGCTCTTTGCCTTCGCCTACCAGCACCCAGCGCCA
>CAISXI010000086.1 GCA_903889425.1 uncultured Roseiflexaceae bacterium
AGCGATGGGCAAAAAAGGCACATATATCGGGGCGCCGAGGACATGCAGGTAGTCGAGGCATGGCACACGGAGCGTGGGGGTATGTGGATAATTTTGGGTAAAAAATAGTTCAAACAAATTTGAAATATCAGCGCTAGGCAAAAAAGGCACATATGTGGGGGCGCCGGGGACATGCCGGTAGTCGAGGCATGGCACACGGAGCGTGGGGGTATGTGGATAATTTTGGGTAAAAAATAGTTCAAACAAATTTGAAATATCAGCGATGGGCAAAAAAAGGCATATAGGGAAGGCGCAGATGATGCCTTGGCGTGTCCCTAACAAGCGCAGGTGCGAGGCTTGTTCTTGAACAATGCATACACCTATTTCACTTCCTCCTTCATACTTCCTCCTTCATACTTCCTCCTTCTCTGTGCCCTCTGCGTGCTCTGCGCGAGACAAATGATAATCCGCCTCCTCTGTGCGAGCCAACGAAGAAGATATCAGGAATATTTTTGACAAACGGCAATGGCAAGCGTATGCTCATGACGGATGGAGAGAGTGAGATGGGGATCAATCATGGGGACAAATCTAGCCAAAGTAGCGGCGCATGCCGGGGTATCGCTGGCAACTGCGTCACGGGTGCTCAATGGGGGCGCACGGGTCGTGACTGCATCATTGCGGGCGCGGGTACTGGCGGCAGCCGATGAATTGCAATATGTGCCCAACGCCCAAGCCCAAGCGTTGGCGCGGGCGAGTAACGCTATTGTGGGGGTATTGGTGCACGATATGAGCGACCCTTATTTTTCAGAAATATTACGTGGTATCCAGCGAGTCGCCACCAAGGCCAATCGCTTGGTGATTACTAGTAACAGTTATCGTGATCCTGAGCGTGAACTCGAATATGTGCGTTTGTTACACGCCCACCGCGTCGATGCCTTGATTTTGGCAGGCAGCGGACTCGATACCCTAGAATACAGCCAGCAAATGGCGCATCACATCGCCGTATTTACCAATACTGGTGGTCGGGTGGTGTTGATTGGACGCCATCAAATCCCCGGCGACACCGTGCTCCCCGACAATTTTGGGGGTGCCTATCAGCTAGCGACTTATTTTGCCCAACTCGGTCATCGCCGGATTGGCGTGATAGCTGGTCCCCTATTACTCACCACCACCTACGACCGCCTCGAGGGCTTCCGCAGTGGTCTCGCCGCTACGGGAATTGTATTACACGACCAAGACATCGTTACCGGCGATTTTTCGCGGGATAGTGGTGTGGCTGCCACCCACCAATTATTGACCCAGGCTCCGGACATCACCGCTATTTTTGCGCATAACGACGTGATGGCGGTCGGGGCACTTGTCGCTCTGCGCCAGCGGGGCATCAGTGTGCCACAGCAGATGACCGTCGCCGGGTTCGATGATATCCCCGTGGCCGAGGATGTCACCCCGGCGTTGACGACGGTGCGGGTGCCCATGGTTGAGTTGGGTGTACAAGCCATGACGATGGCCTTGAGTCCGGCCACCGAGGGTGTGCGCAGTGTCATCTGTGCGACCGAACTCGTCATCCGGGCCAGTAGTGGTACCGTAGCGCCTCACACCTAAGCCATCACATCCCAGCGCTGGGTATCGACGGCGTAGTGAAGTGGTTGATTCGTCAAAAAGCGGGTGATTTCGTCGACCACAATCTGGCTTTGGCGTAACCGGGCATCGCGGGTCACCGCCGCCATATGGGGCAGTACCACACAATTTTCTAATTGAAAAAAAGGCGAATCGACGGGCAAGGGCTCGTGCGGCTCGGTCACGTCAATCACCGCACTGATGCGCCCGGTCTGTAATTCGCTGAGCAAGGCATCACTATCGATCAACCGTGCCCGGGCGGTGTTGACAAACAACGCTCCATCTTGCATGGCTGCAAACTGGGCTGCCCCCAGCATCCCGATGGTCTGCTCGGTCACCGGCGCATGCAACGACACAATCTCACTCTGGCTGAGCACGGTGTCGAGGTCAGTCAACATCGCGCCGTGGGCGCTGGCAATCTCTGGCGTGGCATAGGGGTCTGCGAGGAGTATCGTTACTCCAAACGGCTGCAACAGTTGCATCACGCGCCGCCCAATGGCACTGGCGCCGATGATACCGACGGTACTCCCTTTGAGTTCGCGTTGGCTGGTAATCGCCAACAGCGGCTGGTCGTGGCGGTAGCGATTGGCCGCCGCAAAGGCATTGCGCCGTGCCATGATGATGGCCCCCACCGTGAATTCAGCCACCGATTCAGCCAGTGAATCATTGGCACGACTGACCTGCAAGCCTCGTGTGATACTGTCGACTGGCACGAGTTGTTTGACGGTGCCAGCGCTGTGCATCACCAAGCGCAACGGTGAATTGTCAAGCTCCCAGCGGTCGAGTTGTGCGAGGAACGGCACACCCCAGCCCGTAATCAGCACTTGGGCGCTGGCACAGGCAGCGGTGAGCGCCTGTTGGCTGGGATTACCGACCCCGTCCCAGATGCGTACATCGGCGAGAGCTTGGAGTTGTGGCAAGTAGCTGGCGAATTCGAGTTCGTGCAGGACGCCTTGTGATAGGGCAACATAAATGAGTGGTTTTGACATACTTGACCTTTATTTGTTGAAAAAAGCGTGGGCCGCGCACGTGAATCGGCAAATCAAACCCCGTGCATCATGGCGATGCACGGGGTTTCGTTTATTGGTTAGCGGTCGAGTGAACCCCAGACTTCGATTTTTTTGCGGACGCGCAAGATGACTTCATCGGTGAACTCAGTGGTGCTGGCGTGCCCTTGCAAATCGGCCGTGCAAATTTTGTCGTAGACCGCCTCAAACACCGATTCTTGGATGGCGCGTCCGGCCAACACCCCGTCGGGCCCACAATAGCTCAGCAACGACGCGCCAGCTAGGATCATGGCCATCGGGTTGGCGACGTTTTTGCCAAATAGATTGGGGGCAGTGCCGTGAGGGGCTTCGGCCATCACCACCCGGGGTTTCCACTCTTCGTCGAAGCCAATCAACAGCGACTCGCTACCGGCAATCGAGCCAAACATCTGCAGTACCATGTCGCTCAGACAGTCGCCGTCACGGTTGAGGGCGGGGATGACCATGGCATCGCCGTGGCCTGCCAGCAACAGCGCATAAGTAGCGTCAATCAGTTGGGGTTCGTATTTAATGTTGGGGTGGCGCTTGGCGGCGGCATCCATTTCTTCTTTGAGCATGCCTTCATAGACCGGGCTGACGGTGTATTTGGGGCCACCAAACACCTTGGCACCGATTTTTTCGGCATATTTGAAGGCATATTCGGACACACTTTTGCAGTGACCACGGGTAATCATCTCGGTGCGGTAGGCCACTTCGTTGTCGCCTTCGCCTTCGCGCCATTCTTTGGCGCCATAGGCATCGCCGACCGCCATGCGGATGACGGCGATGGGCGAATAGGCGCCGGCTACGGTGCGTACCCCGGGGATGCGCCGGCCGGTACGTACAATCACGGTGCCGTCGACTTTTTCACGCAAAATAGCATTGGGACTGCCCACATCCCCTTTGATTTCGGGGGTAATGGTGGCAGCCTTGATGCCAAGCCCCGACTTGAGCATCGCTTCGGCGGCTTCGTTGACCACGGCGTTTTTGGTGGCGCGGCGATTGGCGAGGCTTAAATCAAAGCGCACCAAGTCGACTTTGACACCCGTCACGGCGGGGTCAATTACCCGTAAACCCTCTTCGAGCAGCTCTTGACCAGTTTGGTCACCCTCGAGGACAATAATTGTGCGCGTCATTAGTCATGCTCCTTATTACGGCATTTTGCTTGTGCCAAGAATAACACGGATTTGTTAAATCTTCACAGGTGCCTAGCCGTAGGTGGGATGTTGCGGCCAACCCGCCGGCGAATCTTCGAAATCTTGTTGGCGACCATACGGTGTGATGTCGAGGAAGGCGTCGAAACTCGTCAAGCCCTCGACACCCCGTTGTTGGGTGGTATAGGTGTGATACACCTGGCCATCGAGTTGGAAAAACACACTCACCCCTTGGCCTTCGCCCCCATCAGGAGTCGACATCGCAAAATCGTAATTAAACGTGTTGCGAAACGCTGAATACATCGGGAAGCGAATGCCGGCCTTTACTTTGTGATCAAGGATTTTGGCAATCGGGGCGTGGGCCACAATCGCAAATGTGGTGTCGCGTTTGCCGAGGGGTGACAAATCACACAGCTCGTTCATGTAGCCGGTACACACCGGGCAACCGACCTCCCACTCTGGCCCAAACATGAAGTGATAGATGATGAGTTGGCGGTGGCCCGCAAACAAATCAACAAAACGCACTTCACCCTGATCACCATCAAACAGATAATTTTCGACTGCTACCATCGGCAAGCGCCGGCGGGCGGCATTGACGCGGTCACGTTGGCGCGTCAACTCTTTTTCGGCCAGCAACAATTCTTGGCGGGCCTGCGCCCATGCGTCACGGGTCGCAATGGGGGGATGAGGAATTTCGCTCATATTCGTCCTCTAATTGTTTTCAGGGCGCCCCGTCTGCCAGCTCATGTCACGAATCGGCGCAAGGATGGCTTGGATGTGGGCGACCAGGGCTTCGTCGAGGGGGGATTCCAGCGCAATGACGTTTTTTTCGATTTCGGCGATACTCGAGGCACTCGCTAGCGTGCTGGCCACTCCTGCTTGTGCGACGGCGTACTGGAGCGCCAATTGGGCGATGTCGACCCCTTGCGCCGCACAAAACGCCACTGCCTCGGCACATACCGCCTTGATTTGCGGGGTGGCCGGGTGCCAGTCAGGGGGACCTTGGGGGGCAAACAAGCCCATGCCCAGTGGTGCCGCGTTGACCACTCCCACCTTGCGGTTGGCAAACAGGGGCAGCATTTTTTGCAAACGCGTATTGCTGAGCATCAGGTGACAATAGGCAATCACGGCATCGATGTTGGTGGTGGCGAGGACTTTGGGGAATATCGCAAGTGGGTAACCACTCACTCCCACCAAGCCGATTTTGCCTTGAGCTTGGAGCTGGCGCAGCGCCGGGATGGTGTGGGTGATGACATAATCGATGTCCACGTATTCGATGTCGTGACAATAGACCACATCGACATGTGTGACCCCGAGGCGCTGCATGCTCTGCTCGAGTTCGTGCACCACCCGGGTCGGTGAAAAATCAGTGCCGGCGTCGCCATACTGGCCGACCTTGGTCGACAACACGTAGCGGTCGCGGGGGATGCCAACCAAGGCCGCCCCGAGTACGGTTTCGGCGCGCGTCGAACCGTAGGCCGGCGCCACATCGAAATAATTGACGCCCATCGCTAGGGCGCGATGGACGATCCGGATGCCTTGGGTTTGGTCGACGGCGCCAAACACGCTGCCGAGTGCCGACCCCCCCAGTCCCAATGCCGACACACGGAGTTCCGTGTTGCCGAGGAAGTTGTGGCGCATCGGAATCTCCTTGTGTATGCGATTCGCCATTCCTGTCGCGAGATTGCTAGCGACAGGAATAGCGATGAACGAGTTATCCCAACAAGGCGTCTTTGGCCATCACACCCCGGCTGACCAAATCGCGGTAGCGCACGATGGTGTCTTTGACCGCTTGGTCGAGGGGCGTGTAGGGCAATTTGCCAATCAAGGTTTCGAGTTGGTTGTTCTCGTATTCGTCGGGGAAGGGCAGTGTGTCGCTGGTGCAGGTGATTTTGCCGGCCACACTAGGTGCTACGGCTTCGATGGCTGCGATGATATCGGGTACGCTAGCTAAACTGCCACGGATATTGAACATGTCGGCGCCGGCAAACGGCACGCGCGCACAGGCAATGAAGGTGTTGGCGACGTCATCGGCGTAGTGGTAGTCTGCCCGCCCGCCAAAGGGGATGTGGTAGGGCTGGTCGACTGCCGCCGCAAACATCGCTTTGGTGGGGGTCGAGGTCATCCCTTGGTCGCGGCCGGTGCCATAGACGATGTAGGGGCGCAAGGCAATGCTAGGGAACTTTTGTTCGTGCCAATAGACCCGTGCCGTGCCTTCGTTGGCTTGCTTGTAGACGCCATACAGCGTGGTGGGATGCCCCACCAGCCCGTGGCTGATTTCGCCACTATTGCCGTCGGCGGCGTCATAGACGGCCACAGATGAGGCATAGACCACTTTGTTGATGCGATCTTTGCGTTTGTTAGCCGCTTCAAACATGTTGACGGTACCGACTACATTGACACTCGCTCCGAGTGATGGATTGGCGCGACAAAACGGCACTTGCAGAGCCGCCAAGTGGATGATATGAGTGATGTCATGATCGTCGAGGGTTTTTTCGACGGTGGCCAAATTGGTGACGTCACCATTCACAAAGGTAATTTTGGCCAAATCACTGTCGCTCATCAATTGCTTGAGGCGTTTGGGGTCACCACCGATATCGAGGATGACCGGGGGCATCCCTTGATTGACCAAATTGCGGGCCACCCATGAGCCGATACAGCCGAGGGCACCAGTTAGTAAAAATCGATCAGCCATCACAACCTCCTTGTTATGAAAAAAATGTATGGGGCGTCGGGGACTAGGCTTCCAAGATGGTTTCGGCGGCCCGTTTGCCGATTTCGACGGCGAAATTGGTGCCCCGATCCCACGGGTAGACATGGCTCATACTGGCCCAGTACAACCCTGCCAGCGGTGTTTTGATGGTGGGAATATTGGCGCTGTGGTTGACGGGTGCCACCGGTTGGGCATAGCGCTCACGGTGCACCCACGCATCCCGAATCCAGCTAGCGTCAAAGGCCGGGTTGATACGGGTCAGTGCCGGGATAAAGCGTTGCAAAATAGCATCTTTGTCCATGGTCATATATTCGTGGTCTACCGGCACATAATCACCACAATAAATCAGATGATCGCCGTTGTAGTGGGCTGCATCTACAAAGTGGGTGTGCTCGACGATGGCCAGCATCGGGTATTCCGGTTTGGGCGTATTAATCCAATAATCGCCGCTGGTGAGGGGTTGTTTCAAGGCAATCGTAATCACCATCGCCCCCAGTGAATTGAGCGACGTCAGGCTGGATGTATAGGCGGCGGGCAGATTAGGCACGATGCGTTTGAGCATATCGGGGCCGCTGGTGACCAGCACTTTGTCGCTGGTGATGACTTCGCCATTGGCAGCGGTGGCAAACCAATGATTGCCGTCGTAGTTGAGTGACGCCAAGGGGCGACTAAAGTGAAACTTGACCCCTTTGGCCACTAGGGCCTTGACCAAATCATCGGCGAGGGCTTGGAAGCCCCCTTCGTAATAGCCCAATTTAAAGGTGCGGGCTTTGAAGCGCGACCACAACCAGGCCATATTGACTTTTTCGGCATAGGGACCAAATTTGCCTTTGAGCAACGGCTCGATGATGGCGCGGTAGGCTTTGTCGCCCATCACCCGTTGACTCCACGCCATGGCCGTTTCGCGTTCGAGCGGGCGCCAATCACGCACCGCATACTTGAGCCAGGCAATACTAAAGCCAAAGCGCACCCGATCAATAAAGGGCATCAGCGGGAGTTGGAGCACTTTGATGGGGCTATCGAGGGCCCACGTGCGGTCACGCCACCATTGCACGGTACGTGGTGATTTAAAAAACAATTTGTGGCTGGTGCCGATTTGATTGAGCAAATCACGGATGTCGTGGTCGGTTTCAAACAAATGATGATAAAAACGTTCCAGCGGCCAATCCCAGGCCTCGCTGCCCTTGAACCCCGACGCCAGCCCACCCGCTTGGGGAGCGGCTTCGCAGATGGTGACTTGGTGACCGGCGTTTTGGAGATGATAGGCGGCGGTCAAGCCGGCATAGCCCGCACCCACAATCAACACGTGCATGGTTATTCTCCTTGACGGGCGTCAACAGCCCGCCCAAAATCATCCCAACTCATTTGTTCGCGGAGCATATACCAGGCACCCAGCAGCGTAATCGGCAACCACAAGGCCACATGCAACACGAGGGTATAGCCGGTGGCAATCGCTTGGCCGATGCCATAGCGTTGCAACACCAAAATCCCCGGCACATCGAAGGTGCCGGCGTAGCCCGGGGTCGAGGGCAGGGTGGTGGCCAGATTGACCACGGCCGTCATCAGCATCAACACGGTGAAATCGACGTGGAACGGGAAGCCTTGCATAATCACCCAATACTTGCCCGTTTCGGTCAACCAAATCAACGCCGACGACGCAAAAATAACCAACATTTCGCGCGGACTTTTGAGTGACTGCAATCCACTGACAAATTTGGTAACGATGTCGCTGCCCATGCTGGCAAAGCGCGCCGGCAAGAAACGCGTGGCCATCCATTGCCACAGCCGCAAAAACTGGGCTGGGCGCGATGCCAACACCAAAAAGAAGAGCAATGCCACGCCAAACACCACACTAAATACCGTCACTATTTGGGTGTAAACGGCAGGCAACGGGGCGAAGGGCAACGTGACAAAGACAAACAGCAACATAATCAGACCATCAAACAAGCGCTCGAGTACCACGGTGGCCAGCGAGGCGCTCATCGATATTCCTTCGCGCCGGCGCAACACATACGAGCGCAACACCTCGCCGGCGCGGGCGGGGTAGACGTTGTTACCCATATAGCCGATGACCACCACCGGCCACAAGCGCCGCATCGAGACGGCGGCGATGGGGCGCAACATGGCCTGCCAGCGCCAGGTGCGGATGACCACGGCGATGGTGTAATCGGCCACGGCGGGGATAATCCACCAGTAGTTGACCGACTGTACCACCGTCCAGAAATCGGCGAAATTTAACCCTTGGAAGGCAATATAGAGACAAACGGCACTTATAATCAGCCCAATCCACAATCGTAGCTTTTTCACGCGTTCCTCACACAATAGGTCATTTGATGTATGCTACAGCCATCTTAAACGTCAAAGCAGGCAGTGTCAACGCAACCGCACCCTCATACTCCACCCCAGCGTCATTCCATGCAGGGTGCGTGCACCCGTCGCGTGGAATCTCCGTGCGGGGCGCCAATGACGTATGCTACGGC
>CAISXI010000087.1 GCA_903889425.1 uncultured Roseiflexaceae bacterium
CGGCAGCCCTGCCGATGTCGCCCAAAAGATTTTGCGCCATAGTGCGGCCCTCGGCGGCATCCAGCGCTTCACCTTCCAGATGGATAGTGCCAGCCTCTCGCACGACCAACTGATGCAATCAATCACCCTCATTGGCCAACAAGTCGCTCCATTGGTCAATGCCGTCACGCCCTAGCAGGTTAGTTATTTTGTGAAAAAAGCGTGGGGGCCGTCGTGAATAAGCGTCAATAAAGCCACATTCCTACGATGGCCGCCCCCACCAAAATCACTGGCACGGGGATTTTGCGGGTATAGGTCAACCCCAATGCCCCCAGCGCAATTGCAATACTACGGATGTCGATGCCGTTTTGGTGCATGATATTTACAATCACCACCAAAAACATACTGGCTACCGCCAATGTCAAGCCCCGCACAAAGCCTTGTACCGCCGGGTGTGATCCATAGCGGCTGTAGACGGCATGCACTCCCAGCGCCGTAAACGGCGGGATAGCAATCGCCACCAATGCCAGCAACGAGCCACGCACCCCATCGACGAGGTACGCCAAACTAATCACCCACAACCCCGTCGGCCCCGGACTGATTTGACCGATGGCCAAGGCTTCGGCAAAGTTGTGATCCGTCGCCCAGCCCAGACCAATCAAATCGGTATGCAAAATTGGTAGATTCCCCGTGCCCGACGTCGAAAAAAGCGATGCCTTGAGCAACAACCAAAACAATAACCATGGATTCATTGTTGCCCTCCCCGCCGATTCAACAACCAAAACCCACCAGCACAACAAAACCCCGCCCCCCACAACACCACAATGGCCGGCAGATTGAGCAACACCAATAGCAATGGCGCCCCCACCAGCACCGCCACACTCAACCCCAGATGCCACCGACCCTCGTGGTAGCTGGCAAGCACCGGTGGTTTGAGCATCTGTATCACTAAAATCACCCCCACTCCCACCGTCGCTGGGATGATGCCATGTAGCGCCGCCACCACCAACGGTTGGGTACGAATGGTGGCATATGCGGCCGTAATCAAAATCGTGATTGAAATACTGGGCAACAGTAAGCCAATCAAGGCCACAATCGCGCCGAGGATGCCAGCCACCCGCTTGCCAATCAACACCGTTTGCCCCAGCAGATTAATCCCGGGGGCAATTTGCACAATCCCCCAATACAACGAAAATTCTTCGTCACTCACCCAGTGTTGTTCTTCGACCGTCACACGGCGCATCAGGTACAACGTGGTTGCCCCACCCCCAAACGATTGCAGACCAATCCCGGCCCATATCCGAAACAAATCACGGAGCCGCGGCGGTTTTTCCATCAAATCCTCGTTTTCTGCATATACCTCATGCGTCAATTATACGGTGAGCGGTAGGTGCGCGGCATACCGCGCACCTGCTAAGATACACGCACACCAATAATTCAATGGAGTATCGTGATGACCGACCAACCCGTCCGTGGCAGCGTCCCACTCTGGCGCACGCCCGAAGCACTCATCCTGATCATCGCGCAACTCTTGCTGAGCATTCGTGATATGCCCATTGGGGCATTTATGTTGGTTTATCTGCAAGGCCAAGGGTATTCACCCACGGTGATTTCGCAGATTTCATCGTCAGCCCAAATTGCCGGCATGCTGACTGCCATGGTGACGGGGAGTATCGCCCAACGCATCGGCAACAAATGGGTTTGGGTGGGGGGCATCGCCCTCGCCGCCCTCAATAGTCTGGTCTTCCAAAGTACCAGCGTCTGGTGGATCGCCGGCTGGTGGGTCATCGGCGGCATTGGCATGGCGCTTGCCGGAATTGGCAGTGCCAGTATTTTGACCTTTATCGGCGGCAAAACCCAAATCGGCGTCCTGTCGAGCATTTACATCCTCTGCTTTACCGTAGGCGGCGTCATTGGCAATCCCCTCATCGGTTGGCTGATTACCCGCTACGACTATCACACCATGAGCATCGCCGCACTGGTGATGAGCGTCATCGGGATCGGCATTGTGCTGTTTGGCATCCCGCATACTGCACCGGTCAAATCCCCTACGAACACCCCAAATCAGATTGATTGGCAATTTATCCGCAACCCCCACGCCTTGCTTGTCATGGGCATGCGCGGCTTGGCCACCGTCAATTACGGTGTGCTCACCGTATTGATTCCCTTGTTGCTCAATCAAACCGCCCAAGACGTCTATCTCGTCGCGAGTTATGCCTCGACCATGTTGGTAGTCGCCTCGTTGGCGCAGTTTTTGGCGGGGCGTGCTGCCGACAAATGGGGTGCGCTGTGGCCCACCATCATTTGTTTTGCCGTCATGGTGGGTTGTGGGGGTATTTTGTTTTGGGGGACGCATTCTATCACGTTATTGTTTGTCTGTGGCATCATCAGCAATGCCGCCGCATGGGCGCTATCGTCGCTGATGTACCTGTGGGTGGCTGACTTCATCCCCAGCGACCGTCACCCCCTCTTGTTGGGCTGGCTCCACGCCACCTGGAGCATCTGCATGGTAATTGGCTCATTGCTGGGCGGCTGGTTAATCCTCTACACGCAAGGTTTACCGTTCCTAGTGACCGGATTACTTTGCCTCGTGCCACTCTGGTGGACATGGCAGTTATACCGTGGCGGTAAGGGAATCGCATAGTGGGAGACGTTGCGCGGGCGGGTAACGTGCCAGACGCGCAGAAGCGATTTCGCTGAATATTTGACAAACGCCGTCGTGACGTGGTACTATTTTGCTCACGGGCGATTAGCTCAGCTGGTTAGAGCGCAACGTTGACATCGTTGAGGTCGATGGTTCGAGTCCATTATCGCCCACC
>CAISXI010000088.1 GCA_903889425.1 uncultured Roseiflexaceae bacterium
CGTGGTTTACGCGTCGTAATGCCCAAAGAGTTCACCGTAGAACTGGTCGAATATGATGTGCCCGTAGCTGGTGCCAATCAAGTGGTGATTGCCACCGAAGCGAGTGGGATTAGTGCCGGCACCGAGCTGGCCATCTACACCGGCATCCATCAATGGCTCAAAGATCCTTCGAATTTGTGGGCCAAGTTCCCTTTTGTGCCTGGCTATAGCGCCGTGGGGCATGTCGTGGCGGTCGGGGCTGGAGTCACCCAATTCAAAGAAGGCGACCGCGTGATTTGGCCAGGGCGTCACGAAAGCTACGCCGTGGTTGATGTCGGTCCTGATGCCGACATCTGGCCGATTGCGGCTCACGTGCCAGCCCCAGATGCTGCCATGCTCTCACTGGCCCGCTTCCCGTTTACGGCGTTGGTACAATCGCAACGGATTTTGGGGCAAGCAGTGGCCATCCTTGGGATGGGCATGATTGGCCAAATCGCCACCCGTTTGTATGCTGCCGCCGGCGCTTATCCGATTATCGGGGTCGATGCCATTGCGCAACGGCGGGCCTGGGCCGAACAAGTCTATGGCGTACAAACCATTGATCCCAGCAACGGTGATGGTGCCGCCCAAATCCAAGCCATGTTGGGACGGCGCGCGGATGTGGTGGTCGATGCCACTGGCGTACCTGCAGCCCTGCAAGATGCCTTGAAATTGGTCTGTGATGGGGGCCAAGTGGTGTTGGTGGGGAGCCCGCGTGGTATCATCCAAAACTTCGATTCGTACTGGGATTTGCATGGTCGCTCGGTGACAATTACCGGAGCGCACGGCAGTGCTATCGGCACCACAGTGCGCGACCACTTCCCATTCACCCGCGACCGGGCCTTGCCGTTGTTGGCGCATTTTGCGGCGTCAGGCAAATTGTCGCTCAAAAACATGATTACCCATCATGTGCATGCCGAAAACGCCCCCGAGATGTACGAGGGCTTACGCATCAAACGCGACGAATTCTTGGCCGTAACCATGCACTGGTAAGTGTCAAACGACCATGAGTTGGGCATACATATGCCCAACTCATGGTTTTTAGCGAAGGTGTGCTGATGAAGGGATTTGACCCGGCCAGTAGTTTTGGGGCAGCGGTGGCGGCTCGCTACGATGATGCGCTCCGTGGTGACGAAGGTGCCGCCGTACAGTTTTTGCAGACCATCGCCCCCCACCCAGTTGCACTTGAGTTTGCCATTGGTACGGGGCGCATCGCGCTCCCATTAGCCGCGAGCGGTATGACCGTCGACGGCATTGAACTATCGCCCGACATGATTGCCCGCCTACATGCCAAGCCTGCAGGGGCAAATATCCACGTCGTCCAAGGCGATATGAGTAGCGTCCAGATGGGGCAGCGCTATGGGCTAGTCTATCTGGTCTTCAATACCATTTTTAATTTGTTGACTGTCGATGGCCAGATTGAGTGCTTTGCCAATGCAGCCCGGCACCTCAGTGACGAGGGGGTTTTTGTGGTCGAAACGGCCTTGCCGCATACCTGGATGCCCAGTGGCAAATCAGATTATGTGCATGCCGAGCAGGTCAACCTCGACTCAGTCATGTTTGATGTGGCCCGCTATGATCCGGTCACGCAACACCTGATTGAAAATCATGTGCGTATCTCTGCGAGTGGCATCAGCATGCAACCCATCGTCTGTCGCCTGATTACCCCCGGCGAAATGGATTTGATGGCCCGTATGGCCGGGTTGCAACTCGTACATCGTTTTGCCAACTGGCAAAAAACGCCGTTTGATGCCCAAAGTACCGCACACGTGTCTGTCTATGCCCGCCAATAGGGAACGTCATAAATGGGACGGGGCGGTATGAGAATCGACGTACTATTTCTTTTTGTAAAAACGCGCGCGATGCGCGACGGGAGCAGGCAACATGAATCAGATCGTGGTAATTAGTGGTGCCGGGAGCGGCATCGGCGCGGCCTGTGCGGTGCGCTTCGCCGACGCTGGTGCGACGGTTGTGTTGATGGGACGACGGGTTGAGGCCCTCAAAGAAGTGGCGTTGCAATGCCATGATCGTGGTGTGGTCATCCCCTGTGATGTGACCGACCCGCAGGCCGTCGCCAAGGCCATCGCCCAAGTCGAATTCATGCATGGGCGCATCGATGTGCTCGTCAGCGCCGCCGGCACTAATTTGCCCGAACGCACCATGGCCCAACTCACCGCTGCCTCGTGGCAGATGATGATCGACACCAATCTCAACGGTGCATTTCACTTCATCAGTCAATCCTTACCAATGGTACGTAACGCCCAAGGAATCATCATTGCGATTGGGTCGACATCGGTGCCCCGTCCGAGTAGTCTCGGTGGCGCATCGTATAACGCTGCCAAAAGTGGCCTTAGCGCATTTGTGCGCACCCTCGCCCAAGAAGAAGCACCTCACGGCGTCCGCGCCACCATGCTTCATCCGGGCGAAGTCGATACCCCACTCATCGACAAACGCCCCGCTCCAGTCAGTGCCGAACGGCGGGCAGCCATGTTGCAAGCCGACGATGTGGCCCAAGTGGTGCAATTCGTGGCCAGTCTCGCCCCCCGCGCCACCATCCCCGAATTGATTCTGACCCCTAGTGCCAATCCATTTGTGTAAGTATCCATAAAAATGCGCGGGGGGATGGTATTTACCATCCCCCCGCGCGTTGCATTGCGGCAACCACCAATTAGCGCCGTGCGACGCTGATATCACGCTCGCGGGGTAATTCAAACCACGCCTCGTTACATTTGGCCAGCGCCTCGGCATCCAGCACCACATTGAGCCCAGCCAGTGATTCGGCCAATTGCTCAGGGCGACTTGCGCCGATGATGGGGGCGGTGATTCCGGCTTGGGCACGCACCCATGCCAAGGCGGCATGCGTCAACGCAATGCCACGCCCGCTAAAGTAGGCATGCAAATCAGCCACCACGTCATGCACCATGTCGTTCCAATAGCGTTTGCGATACAGCTCACCACTATTGTTGAGCGTAAAGCGCGTACCTGGCTCGACGGCGCGTTGGCTGATATAACGCCCCGTCAACATGCCACCGGCAAGGGGATTGTAGGGGATGACGCCGAGGCCGTATTGGCGCGCCACGGGTAGAATCTCGTCTTCAATCATGCGGAATAGCATGTTGTAGCGCGGTTGTAACGACACAAACGTCGCCAATTGGCGCTGGTCGCTGGTCCAAAGTGCTTGCATGATTTGCCAAGCGGCGAAGTTTGAGCAGCCCACATAGCGCACTTTGCCGGCCCGCACCAGGTCGGTGAGGGCTTCGAGTGATTCGGCGATGGGGGTGTCGGGGTCGGGAGCATGGAACTGATACAAATCAATGTAATCGACGCCTAGGCGTTTGAGGCTGGCATCACAGGCCGCCATGATGTGCTTGCGTGACAATCCTTCGTTGTTGGCACCGGGTGCCATGGCGCCACGACATTTGGTGGCCAGCACCAGGTCGTGGCGGTTGCCACGAGCCTTGAGCCACGTGCCGATGATTGCTTCGGTGCGTCCCGCGCTACTAAAGTCACCGCCGAGGGGATAGACATCGGCGGTGTCGATAAAGGTAATGCCGTGATCGACGGCCACATCGAGGATGGCATGTGATGTTGCTTCGTCGGCTTGATTGCCAAATGTCATGGTACCCAAACAGACACTACTGACCTGCAGTCCAGTGCGGCCCAATCGAGTCATCTGCATGACGAACTCCTTGCATGAAATATAAAAAAGAGACATCGTTATTGTAAACGGGTTTTGTGGAGGTGGATTATAAAAAACGAGATAGGGTTGGATTTAACGCAGGAATTTTGGCACAAAAAAAACACGACGGGAAGTGGCGCACCTTGGCCGCTCCCCATCGTGGTAATTAGCGTGATTTAGTAGCGATTATCATCGCGGGGGCCGCGACGGGGACGGTCAAAACCGGGCTTCTCGTCTGACTCGTTGACGCGAAGGGGGCGACCGAATGTTTCGAGACCATTGGTGGCCTGAATCACATCTTCCACATTGTCGACTTCCATCTCCACGAAGCCGAAGCCCCGTGAGCGTTGGGTGTCGCGATCAATCACAATTCGAGCACTGATTACTTCGCCATGAGGAGCAAACGCATCGCTCAATTCCTCACTGGTCATCCGCCAAGGCAAGTTACCCACAAACAACTTCACACGCATTCGCTTCACTCCTCTGTCCACCACTTGGACAGTCACGAGACATACGCCCCGTATATACAACAACTCTAAGCCAATCCGCTGGTCTCACCCCACTGCCGACCATTCCACCGTATGAACTAAACCGCACATCTTGCCAGGTGCTACCGTAACCGGTGTGCTGAAGGTGGGTCTTCACAGATGCGTGTGCTAGTCCCATACGTTTAATTGACATGCTGATTATAGCACGTATTTTACTATTCATCGTTGATTACGAATAGTGTTTAGGCCTCTTTTGCTACTAGTATTACAGGTCGGGGCATAATTACTCGTGTATTCATGAAAATATCATCGGGGAGATAGCCAAGCACTAAGGTAAACCCACCAATGTAGCGGTGGTTTCTCCAAATTTTACTGCGCCGAAATCGGCCGGCATTGTGGTGAAATTACCTCCCGATATTGATAAATACCCCGTGCTGACGCCGTCAGCACGGGGATGGAATCGAAGGATGTATTTCGTTTGGTTAGACATTGCCGAGGCGCAACAACAACGCCGCCATATGGCGGATGCCATTGCGAAAGTCGCTGATGCGGATGTTTTCGTTGGGGGCATGGATGCGTGAGCCCGAATACCCCACCCCCAGCGTGATAATCGGCACATTAAGCTCATGCGAAAAGAGATAATTAGGGCCCGATCCACCCGACATCGGCCAAATATGGGGGGGCCGACCATAAACATCGTGGGCGGCATCGATCAATGTCTGTACCAAGGGATGGTCGGGGTCGGTGCGGGCGGGACGCCCGGCCCCGACGACGGTGATTTTGATGTCGCCAAAGCCGTTGGCATCGAAGTGGGCGCGTAGCTGGGCTACCACATCTTCGGGGCGCTGGTCGGGTACCAGCCGGAAGTCGACTTTGGCGCTCGCTGCTGCCGGCAACACAGTTTTTTGGCCAGCCCCTTGATAGCCGGTGGTGATGCCACAAATCGTACAGGTTGGCTCGAAAATCTCGCGGCGGCGCAACTCGACGCCCCGGGCGTTGTGCAAGAACGAGGCGTTGCCAAACAACTCTTGCATTTCTTCGTCATTATCGGGGAGCGCCGCCAGCAATTCCAGGTCGCGGGCGGTGGCGGCAATCACGTTTTGATAAAAATTAGGCAGTTGGATTTTTTCGTCTTGATCTTTGAGGGTGTTGAGCGCCCACACCAAGCGCCAGGCGGCATTGGGCAAAATCGAGCCGGCAATGCCCGAATGGGTGTCGATTTTGGCTGTTTCCACCGATAATTCGAGGTAACAAATTCCGCGTAGCCCGAGGTAGGTCACTGGTTCGCCGTCACCGTTGTGGGTACCAAATTCCCATACGCACGCATCGGCTTTGAGCAAATCACGATTCGCCAAAATAAACGGTGCCAAATTGGGGCTGGCGATTTCTTCTTCGCCTTCGACGAGGAACTTGATGTTGATGGGCAATTCACCCAACACATGCCGTACTGCCGCAATCGCCGCAATCCGACTCACCAGCTCACCCTTGTCGTCGGCCACGCCACGGGCGATGAGTAAATCGTCGCGGCGGGTCATTTCGAACGGAGGGGAATTCCAGAGCTCAAACGGCTCGGCCGGCTGGACATCGTAGTGGTTGTAGCAGAGCAAGGTGTGGGCGTGGTCACTATCGCTGTGGGCATAGACCACCGGATTGCCGGCGGTGGGCATAATCTGCGCAGTCAGACCCACTTCGCCAAATAATTCGGCGACCCGTTGGGCACAAGGCGCGATGCCGTGCCCTTGGGCGGCCACACTAGGGATGGCACAAAGTTCACCCAAAATCGTCATGAAATGGGGCAGATTGGCATCAATATAGGCGTCGATTTGGGCTTGGAGGGGGTGTGTGGCCATGACGATGCTCCTTGATATAACCAATTATTGGATGGATACATAGTACCATAGCCGTTTCGACCTGAATCCCTTCCACGCCGACAACCTATTTTCGGCGTGGATTACGTGCATGTATTTCCGCACATCAACGCATTTTCGGTGTTTATGCCGAAATATTTTGCGTCGCATAATGTATGGTTAATGTTGACGTGCACGGTATGATGCTCTACCATAACGAGAGAATTATGACAGGTGGGGACGTCATGCGGATTGTAGTAACCGGAGCCAACGGCCAATTGGGACGAGCCGTGGTGGCGCAACTTCAACCGCACCACGATGTGGTGGGTTTGGGGCATGCCGAGATTGAATTGAGCCAACCAGCAACTGCCGACGTGATTGCGGCATTGCGCCCAGCAGTGATTATCCATGCCGCCGCCATGACCAATGTCGATGGCTGTGCCCTAGATCCTGATACTGCATACCGTATCAATGCCTTGGGTACACGCTGGGTGGCCCAAGCCGCCCGCCGGAGTAATGCCCGCATGGTGGTAATTAGTACCAACGAAGTATTTGATGGTACTGCCACCCACCCCTATGCTGAATACGATATCGCCAACCCGATTAACCCCTATGCCCGCTCCAAATACGCCGGTGAGCTCGCAGCCCGCGAAATCCTTGACCGACTCTATGTGGTGCGCGTGGCCTGGCTGTTTGGGGGCGAACGGAACTTTATCCGTACCGTGTTGCGTCTAGCCAATGACCGTCCTGTATTGCGGATGGTCAATGACGAAATTGGTTCACCCACCCATGCGGGCGATGTGGCACAGGCCTTGGCGCAATTAATTACCAGTGACGCCTATGGCACCTACCATTTGGTCAACGAAGGCGCCTGTTCACGCTATGATTTGGCGCAAGCCGCCTTGACTGCCGCCGGGCGCCATCACGTCATCCTCGAGCCAATGGCGCTGGCTGATTATCCGCGCCCTGGGCGGGTGCCGCTGTATACACCGCTGTCCAATCACGTGGGGGCGGCAATGGGCATTCGTTTGCGCCCGTGGCAAGCCGCCGTACAGGCATTTGTTGAAACAATAGGATGAGCGTGGCAATGATTGATGTCATCGTGCCGAATTATAATGGGCAGGCACATTTAGAAATCTGTCTCGCCGCCTTGCAACGCCAAACACGCC
>CAISXI010000089.1 GCA_903889425.1 uncultured Roseiflexaceae bacterium
GGCACACCCACATCGTCGGCTGCTGCCAACACCAAGCGCAGGTCTTTTTGTTGCAGGTCGATGGTGAAGCCCGGGCGCCAGTCACGGTTGAGGATTTGTGGACCACGGTTGGACAGCATCCAGCTCCCCGCGGCACCACCACTGACGGCGGCCAATGCTTTGGTGACATCGACGCCGCCCGCTTGGGCAAACAACAGCGCTTCGCTCATCGCCAAGGCATTACCTACCACGAGGATTTGGTTGACCAACTTGACCGTTTGGCCGGCACCTTGGGCCCCGACGAGGACGATGTTTTTGCCCATGGCTTGGAATACTGGCAAGGCGCGGTTGAAATCGGCTTCGTCGCCACCCACCATGATGCTGAGCGTCCCTTTGGCGGCACCTTCGCTGCCCCCACTGACGGGGGCATCGAGCATGCTGGCCCCTTTGGCACGCACTTGGCTGGCCAATTCGACGGTGGTTTGTGGGCTAATGGTGCTCATGTCGATGACCAAGGCCCCGGCGCGTACTCCTTGGAGCACGCCGTCGGTACCGGCAATCACGGCGACTACATCGGGGGTGTCACTGACGCAGGTGATGATGATGTCACTATGGGCGGCGACGTCGGCAGGGCTGGTGCGGGGGGTGGCGCCGGCGCTGGCCAGCTCGTCCATGCGGCTGGCGGTGCGATTCCAGACATTGAGGGTATAGCCGGCCTTGAGGAGGTTGTGGGCCATGCCACGTCCCATGATGCCCAGCCCAATATAGCCAACAGTCGGTTGCGTCATTTGTCGGTTCCTCGATATGTGATTGTGTGAGCAAATTATACTATAGGTCAGTGCGTTGCATATGCAATCAGCGTGGTATGATAGAGCCATCCAATTTTTTGTACAAGGAGTCTGCATCATGGCTAAAACTGCGTTGTTTGTGTGGGGCGGCTGGGATGGTCACGAACCAAAGCAATGTGTCGATATTTTTGCACCATACTTGCTTTCACAAGGGTATGAAGTGACGATTTCGGATACGCTTGATGCCTATCTCGATGCCGAAAAAATGGCTTCCTATAGCGTTATCAATCAAGTAGTGACGATGAGCGCCATTACCCGCGAACAAGAAAAAGGCTTGCTCGACGCCGTTGCAAGTGGCGTCGGCTTTGCCGGCTGGCACGGCGGCATGGCTGATTCCTTCCGCAACAACACCGAATATCAATTCATGGTGGGTGGTCAGTGGGTTGCCCACCCCGGCAACATCATCGATTACACCGTCAATATCACCAATCACAACGACCCGATTACTGCAGGGTTGAGTGATTTCCGCATGCATTCTGAGCAATACTATATGCACACCGACCCAGGCAATCAGGTATTGGCCACCACTACCTTTGGTGACGAATACTGCGATTGGATCAAGGGCACCGTGATGCCGGTGGTCTGGAAGCGCCGCTGGGGCAAGGGGCGGGTGTCATACACCTCACTGGGCCACGTTGCCAAAGATTTCGATGTAATTGAAGCCCGTACCATCGTCGAGCGCGGCTTGTTGTGGGCCTCACGTGCTGAGGGTTGGGCATGGTAATTCCCAGCCAGATGCGGGCAGTGGTCTACGATTCACCAGCCAAAACTGCTGATGAATTGCGGATTGGGATGGTACCCACACCGACACCCCGCACCGATGAATTGTTGGTGCGGGTCACGGCTGCGGCCTTGAATCGGGCCGATTTGTTGCAACGCCGTGGGTTGTACCCACCTCCTGCCGGCGCTTCAGCCATCCTTGGTCTCGAAGTGGTCGGCGAGGTGGTGCAGGCCGCGGGTGCATGGCAAGTTGGCCAGCGCGTGATGGCGGTGGTGACGGGTGGCGGCTACGGCGAATACGCCTGTGTGCCCGCCAACGAAGCCATGGCGGTCCCTGCAAATTTGACTGACGCTCAGGCTGCTGCGATCCCCGAAGCCTTTTTGACGGCATGGCTCAATCTCATCACCCTCGGTGAATTACAGGCTGGAGAGTCGATATTTATCCATGCAGGTGCGAGCGGAGTCGGCAGTGCCGCCATTCAGTTGGCACACCACTGGGGGGCGACGGTCTATACTGCAGCCGGTAATGACACCAAGCGTGAATTGTGTCGTCAACTTGGGGCTGATATGGTGCGTGATTCGCGCATGCCTCCCCACGCAGTTGATGTCAAAAATGCTACCGCTGGGCGGGGCGTGAATATGGTACTTGACATGCTTGGTGCGCCTGCTTGGGAAGACAACTGCGCCATGCTGGCACAGGGTGGCCGCATGCTGTTGCTGGGGTTTTTGGCTGGGTCCAAAGGCACCATCGACCTCGGCCCGATTTTGACTCGTAGTCTGACCATCAAAGGCACCACCTTGCGGCGCACACCGGCTGCTGCCAAAGTAGCCTTGGTGGCGGCGGCTGGGGCGTGGTTATTGCCGCGCTTTGCCCAAGGTGTGCTTGTGCCAATCGTCGACCAAGTTTTTGCGGTGGGCGATGTGGCGGCAGCCCATCAGCGCATGGAAGCCAACGCCAATGCCGGCAAAATCATTCTGGCGATGGATTGGTAAGTAGTATAAAAATTGTTGATGTCGGGTTATCTCCACTCGTGATACGGGTGGAGATTTTTTTGTAACGTAGTATATTGAGAGGGTTTGAACGCTTACATGAGCAATTGGGCATCAATAGATTGGGTTATGAGAGTTTTTTGAGAGGTTGAAAAGTTGCCGTGATAGGTGGGCAGTGTTAGCATGGAGGCACGCAACATTGTGGTTGCGCGTGTGCAATGAGGCATACATATACAAGGAACAGTATGATACACCCAACAATGACACCACAGGTCGTGGTTGACGCCGCCCCAGCCGTATTAATCGAAGCAACCATCGCCCGCCATGAAGGTCAGTTGAGTGCTAATGGGGCGCTCGTGGTTAATACCGGTATTTATACAGGGCGTTCGCCCGCTGATCGATTTATCGTGGCCGACTCTGCAATTAACGACCAAATCTGGTGGGGTGATGTTAATCGCCCGATTGACGCTCATTATTTCGACCAGTTACTCCAACAAGTCCAGACCCATTTGGCAGCGCACGATACGTATGTGCTACATGCGTCAGTCAATGCCGATGCACCATATGCGTACAATGTGCAACTCACCTCAGAGAGCCCATGGCACACCCTGTTTGCCCAAAACCTGTTTCGGCGTGAATGGCAGGCAGATGCGCCAACAATTACGATTTTGCATGCGCCAACGTTGCTTGCCGATCCGGCACACGATGGGACCCATAGTAGTACATTTATCATTCTCAACATCGTGCAACGGACGATTTTGATTGGTGGGACGGCCTATGCCGGCGAAATCAAAAAAGCCGTTTTTTCGCTGCTCAACTATCTGTTGCCACAGCGCGACGTGATGCCGATGCATGCTGGGGTGAATGTGGGAAGCGATGGCAAGGCGGCAGTCTTTTTTGGGTTATCGGGGACTGGTAAAACTACGTTGTCGACGGATCCACAGCGCCCGATGATTGGTGACGACGAACATGGCTGGAGTACCACCGGGGTGTTCAACTTTGAGGGGGGCTGTTACGCCAAAACCATCAAATTGTCGGCCACAGGTGAACCCGAAATCTATCAAGCAACCCAACATTTCGCTACCGTCCTCGAAAACGTGGTGCTTGACCCGGTGACGCATCTGCCGGATTTCGATGATAGTCATCTCACCGAAAACGGCCGGGCGGCCTACCCACTCGAATTTTTGGCGAATGTATCTGCGACAGGCGTATCAGACCACCCTACCACTATCATCATGTTGACTGCTGATGCGTTTGGGGTGTTGCCGCCGATTAGTCGGCTCACGACGGCGCAAGCTATGTATCACTTTTTGTCGGGGTATACCGCCAAAGTGGCTGGCACAGAGCGGGGTGTCAAGGAACCAACGGCGACATTTTCGGCCTGCTTTGGGGCGCCGTTTATGGTGCTTCATCCGGGGCGTTATGCGCAGTTATTGCAGGAACGCTTGCACGCCCACAACGTCACGGTGTGGTTGGTCAATACGGGCTGGAGCGGTGGGGCATATGGAGTGGGGACGCGCATGTCGTTAGCCTATACCCGCGCCATGGTGACGGCGGCGATTAATGGTGATTTGGATGCGGTGACATATACCACAGACCCGGTATTTGGTTTGGCGATGCCGCAAACCTGCCCCAATGTGCCGAGCGCCATCCTTGACCCACGGGTGGCATGGGGCGATAGCGCGGCCTGGCAACAGGCTGCATTGGGTTTGGCGACGCGCTTCCGATCTAATTTTGCCCATTTGGCGCATGAAGCACCTGCCGATGCGCGTTTGGGTGGTCCATTACCGATTTAAAAAATGTGGATGCTACCAAAAAACACGGGTACGGACAATTGTCCGTACCCGTGTATGTGTGTGCGACGCTTAAAAGAAGCCGAGTTGGTCGCGGGCTTCTTCGGTCATCAAGGCTGGGCTCCAGAATGGTGACCAGACCAAATTGACCCGAATGTCTTCGAGGTTTTTGTAGACGTCGCCGAGGGCGCCGACTTCGCGTTTGACTTGCTCGATGATTTGTGGGCCGGCGGGGCAGGCTGGGGTGGTCAAGGTCATGTCGAGGTCGACGATTTTGCCGTCTTCGAGGATGTCGACACGGTAAATGAGCCCGAGGTTGACAATATCGAGACCGATTTCTGGATCGATGACGTTTTTGAGTGCAGTCCGGACTAATTCTTCGGTAAGCATGTAAGCCACTCCGTTATATTAACGAATCCACTTTCATCATACCATAATCATCGCAATGAATCCGTGGTTGCTCACATTTCGCATAAATGTACCATGGTATCATGCATCCAGACTGTGGTTATGAGCGTCATAGCTGCGGGAGTTTTTTATAGGAGAGAAATTAGTATGCAATCACGAATTGTTGGGATTGTGGCAGTTGTCGCAATTATTCTTGCGTTAGGTGCTGCGACCACGCGTTTTGCCCAGATTGATGAGGGTACGCGTGGTATTATTGTGACCCAGGGTGCCGTCGAAGGCGTCCAAGAGCCAGGTATGTTTTTTCGTGCCTTTGCCCCATTCACCAAAATCGCAATCGTTAATGTGCGTCGGCAATCACAACTCATCAAACAAAATGTGGCCAGTAGCGATAAGCAGCTATACGACATTGAAATCCAAGTCGATTATAGCCGCAAAACCGCACCAGATGCCTTGCGTGAAATGTATGGTCGTTTGGGAGTGAATGACGAACAGCTCAATACCCAGCTTGATGGGTTCATCAGCGAGGCTCTCAAAGCCGCCAGCACTCAGTTCACCCTCGACCAAGCGTTGAGTGATCGTGGTGCCTTCAGTCAGCGGATTCGTCAGTATTTGACGACTTCCCCAGGCGAAAACCAAGTTGCTCCGGTTGATCAGCTTTACATCAACCTCGAAGCGGTTAAGGTGATTGACATCAACGTGGGCGAACAGTACGCCAAATTGTTGGCCGAAAAAGCCAACCTCGAAGTCCAAATCGAAACCGAAACTAAGCGCCGCCAACAAATCGAAGCTGAACAGTCCAACAATTTGTTCCGCGCTGAGCAAGAAGCCAAAGTTGCCTTGACCACCGAAAAAGGTCGCACGGCAGCCTCCCTCGAAGCCGCCAGCCGTGAATCACAAGTGCGTACGGTACAAGGGCAATCGTTCCGTCAGAACCCCGAATTGTTGCGCTTGCGCGAACGTGAGTTGATGGTCGAGATGCTCAAGAGCGGCAATATCTGGTTCATCGACCCCAACACCAAGTTGACGTTGTTGCTCGACAAAATGGCATCAGATAATCCTTTGGTGACCAACCAAATCATCAAGGAAACGGGTGTGATTACCACCACCCCGTAACCGTAGCGGTACGCCCCCCATGCCCCACATTGTGGGGCATGGGGGGCTTTTTGGTGGCATAGCGACACACAAGCCACCTGCCATGTGTATCAATACCTACGCCAAAACCGCACCGCTAGCGTCATTCCATGCAGGGTGCGACCGCAACACCAAAACCGCACCGCTAGCGTCATTCCATGCAGGGTGCTGGCACCCGGAGCGTGGAATCTCCGTGGTTGGCTATCCGTGTTGGCTTCGCGTATCCGCATAAGACATATATCATCTCGCCCCAACGGGGCGGTATTGCATAGCAGAGGGCAACGCCCTTGCGTATGGTGGTCGTGGTAATTCCCCCCGCCGCGTGCTACGGCATCATGCA
>CAISXI010000090.1 GCA_903889425.1 uncultured Roseiflexaceae bacterium
CGTGGCCCACAACGAGGGCGCCGGCACATGCTCGTACCACAATTCACGGTAGACGTCGTCTTCGACGATGCGCAAGCCGCGCTCGGCCACCACCTGCGCCAGCTGCTGGCGACGGGCGGGTGACAACGAGGTGCCCGTAGGGTTTTGGAAGGTGGGAATCGTATAAAAAAAGGCCACTCGTTGCCCAGCCTGCTGGCATTCGGTCAGCACGGCACTGAGGGCATCGACATCGACTCCTTCGTGGTCACAGGGGATGCCACGGATGACCACTGGTGCATCGCGCAAAATCCGCAACGCCAAATGATAGCTGGGGTTTTCGACCAAAATCACGTCACCGGGCTGCGTCAGCATGGTGCAGATATGGGCGATGGCTTGGGAATTGCCAGCCGAGAGCATGATTTCGTCTAATTGGGGGCGCACCTGTTCGTGATGGGCAATCCAATCGGCGATCTGCTCACGCAACGGGCCGACACCATGGTCGATGCCGTAGGTCAGCATCACGCCGCCCCAGCGTTGCAAGGCGGCATTGGTGGCCGATTGAATTTGGGCGTGGGGCAATAACTGCATATCGGGATGCCCCCAACCGAGGTCGATGATATTGGGGCGTAATTGCAGTTGCAAGATTTGCGAATAGTCCATGAAGATCCTCTATGACACTAAATCGATGGTCTCAATACATTAGACGAAAGTGGCTGTTAATTCAAATAATGGAATAATCGTATCAAACGAGAGATTATCGTCATTGACAAAGGTATAGAACCCCGACATGGTACCTTGGCCAGATTTGAGCACACAAAAACTGCGGTATTCGTGGATATCACCGGGGCGCAGGTGTGGTTGTTGGCCAACCACGCCATCACCAACGACGGTATATTGTTCGCCGATATTATCGGTAATATACCAGTGGCGTGAGCGCAATTGGGCGGGCTGTTTACTGCAGTTTTCGATACGCACCGTATATGCAAAAACGAAGCGGCCGCTGGTGACATCGGATTCGTCAGGGAGATAGGCGGGGCGCACAAAAATCCGAAATCCGTGCGTTTCTTTGTAATAAAAAGGTCGCGACACCATGCAAACAGCTCCCTATAACCAGTATCTATGTTGATGATCCGCGCAGACGCACGGTCATCATAACACGCTCACTCACCACTATCAACAAACACAGCCCGACACATTGGATGACGCGAATTCCACCGGTCAAGGTAAGCGCATCGGCACGGAATCCTTCACTAATGAGCCAATTCAGCGCAATGCCCCCCAACAACCACCAGCGCGCCGGAATCGAGGGCAACATACGCGTTGCGAGCAGACACCACGCCGCAACCAGCACTGCTATGCCCGCTTCATAGAGCTGGACGGGGTGGCGCCAGGCGCCGGCCTGTGCCACGGCCCAGGCTCCTTGCCACGGTACCCCCACCGCCATCCCCGCCAGCCACAACCCCATAGCGCCAATCGCTTGGGCGCAGAGCGTGGGCAGGGTCAGGGCATCGAGGAATGTGGCAAGCGCAAATGGTCGCCACCAATGGTAGAGCAATAGCGCCCCAGCAGCACCGAGGAGGGCACCCGGCCAGCTAAATTCGAGGGCGCGCAGGTTGGCGAGTTGCGGCCAGATAGCCACAGAGCCAAGTACATAGCCGATGCGGCCACCCAGCCAGGCGCCAATGGCCAGTGCAAACAATACACCATCACTGTCAATATTGGCAGTGGCAGGGATGCGCCGGGCACCCCACCACCACCACAAGCCGAGTGCCAAGACGATACAGATGCCGTAGCTACTCAATCGCAACGGACCAAGGGTAATCAAAGGCATCATGGCTGACCACCAATCGTCAATATATTCGCCATATTGGTCAACACATCAGGGGATACCGGACCGCGATAGACCAGACGCACTACGCCGCTTGCATCCACAAACACCGTGGTGGGTAAATCACGTGAAGCCACTGCCGTCGCAAGTAGCCCTTGTGGGTCATACCATACTGGCAACGTAATCTGTTGGGAGGTGAGGAATCCTTGGGCATCGGCGGGTGTTTCGCCTTGGTTGACCAATATCACATCGATTCCGCGTGTTGCAAGGCTAGGGGCAAGTGCCGCCACGACGGGAATTTCGGCCCGGCAGGGTGGACACCAGCTCGCCCACAACGACAAAATCTGGGGCCGGCCATGGGAAGTCGTCACCGTGGAGCCATTGGCCGTCGCAAATTCTAGCGCCGGCAAGGGGAATCCTGGTGCAACTACGATGATTGGCGTCGGGACGAGGCGGGTCAGCACCATCCACCCCAACCCACACAATAGCACCACGAGGCTCACCCAATGGAATTGATAGTTCATGCGTCGCATAACACCACTTCGTCGTGCAAAATATAGGCTTGGCGTTCCGCAGGATGACGTGCAACGACGCGCCCAGGCACGGCGTCTTCGAAGGCCGGTAATACGAGGTAATTGGGGTGCCAAATGAAACACGCTACCGCCACCATGGCGGTACGTGGCCCCGGCACCAGCATATTGGGATGCAGGTGGGCAGACATCGCAAACCCAGTATGTTGGCGCGGCTCATGCAACAGCGTGATACCATCTCGCACAAATCCAGGATTGACGCACTGCAAACCACAACGCGCCGGCGGATCACCCATGGCACGCTCGTGGTTGCCGCGCACCAACAACATGTCGAGGCCGGCATGTTGTTGGCGCCATTGCACAAACGGATCGATTGAATCAGGCAGGTAGTGTTTGCGCATATGAAACAAATCACCCAGCACGATACATTGGGTTGCGGCCGTTGCCACAATGATTTGGGTTAGCCGTGCCAACAACGATGGCAATAATGTAGCCGTATATTGATGATGGGGCAACGGACGGCCAATATGGGCATCAGCAATCACCACTGCCTGTTGGGCAGGCCAATAGACTGCCCGTTGCGGGAGCAATTGGACAGATGTATGCGTGGTGAGTGGAATTGTAGTCATGGCGTGGCATTCATCGTCACAAAGGTGCGGACGGTATTGGCGTGGATCGCCACACTTTCGGTGATGTCGTAAGCATAGCCACCCGCCATCGTCACCACACACGGCACCCCGAATGAACGAATCATCTGGGCAACCATGCGATCTCGGGTGGCGAGACCAGGTTTGGTGAGCTTGAGGCGCCCCAAACTATCACCTTCGTAGGGGTCAGCCCCCGATACATAGATTACCAAGTCAGGACGGGCGACATGGAAAACATGATCAAGCGCGGCGCCCAACGTGGTCAAATATTCGTCATCCGTCGTACCATCAGCTAAGGCGATGTCACAATCACTGGCAACCTTGCGGAAGGGATAGTTTTTGGCGCCATGCATCGAAAAGGTATAACACCATTCGTGGTCGGCCATAATGTCGGCTGTCCCATTGCCTTGGTGGACATCGAGGTCCACCACCAGTACTCGTTTGACAAGGCCTAGCGCCTGTAGTTCAAACGCCGCCACCGCGCTATCGTTAAATACGCAATAGCCTTCGCCATGACCACTACAGGCGTGATGGGTGCCTCCAGCTAAGCTAATTGCCACGCCGTCGTGAAGCGCCTGATGGGCGGCGGCTAACGTAGCCCCCGCCGCCCGGCGTGAGCGTTCAACCATTTGGGGGGACCATGGGAAGCCAATCCGGCGCACCTCGGCGGCAGACAATGTGCCATCCATGATTTGTGCTACATACGCGGCACTATGGGCACGGAGCAACTGTGCAACGTCAGCCGCCGGTGGCTCAACCAATGTATGCCCACCGAGCCAATCCGCTTGTTGGACATGTTCACGCAAAAGTCGGTATTTTTGCATGGGGAAGCGATGGCCAGTGGGTATGGGCAAAATAAAATGATCCGTATAAAAAATCTGCATAACGCCCCATTTCTTTTCTCTATTATAGCCTGAAACAGATATCCAAACAGCTATTCACTGCACATTTAATCAATATTCAAGCGTTTCTCTCCCCAAAAATCTATGTACATCCAAAGTATTTCAATCATGAAAATTGTCTGATATACTAATGAGGTACATTTTTTTCATTACAGCGTAGTTACCGACAAATAATTATATTATTTGTCATGTATCAAGTTCCATTAATGAATAAGGAGGATTCCATGGGAAATCAGTTTACC
>CAISXI010000091.1 GCA_903889425.1 uncultured Roseiflexaceae bacterium
AACCAACGTGGAACAACTCGACGGCGGAGCCAATCATGTTGTGGCAGTCAAATCCGATGGCACACTCGTGGCATGGGGGTTAAATACAAAGGGGCAAGCGACAGTGCCACCAGGTGTCACCAACGCCATCCAAGTCAGTGCAGGAGAAGACCATAGCTTGGCCTTGCTTAGTACGGGGAAGGTGATTGCATGGGGTGGTAATGGATCTTTCCAAATCGCTGTTCCTGCAACCCTTTCCGATGTGATTTCTATCGCTGCTGGACGGTATTGTTCGGTGGCACTCAAATCCGATGGTACTGTCGAGGCATGGGGCGACAAACAATACAATACGTTCTCACCGAGAGTAACCAAAGGGGTGGGCGCTGTCGCTTCGGAATACAATCACTCCATTGTCGGCTTACGCAATAACGGCATCGCAGTGGCTGGCCCCGATGTCTATTTGATTTACAAATCACGCACTCCCACACTCACCCCCACCCCATAAGTCTTGTTTACCCACACCCCCTCAGCACCATGAGTGCTGAGGGGGTGTTTTGACGGCAATTTTAACACCATGGCGAGATAGTTGTGCCCGTGCACCATCGTTTTAGGATTATGCCCGCATTGAAGCGTACCACCACCATCGATTATCAATTACGCACGTACATTGCTCGGGCACAACGCCAGATGGGCCGTATTATTGACTGTTTTTGGCGTGACATTCGTAAATATTTTCGTCCAACGTGTTGCTTCGCATCATAAAAATTGAGCTTCGTGCGTGAAATCAAGATTCCACACAGCAAAATCATTTATCAGCAAACGTGTGACACTATGCGCAATAAAAAACACCCCCACATATTATTGTGAAGGTGTTTGATTGGCTGGGGTACAAGGATTCGAACCTCAACAGCCTGCTCCAGAGGCAGGTGTACTACCATTATACGATACCCCAACAATGTTGGTGCCGATGAAGAGATTCGAACTCTTACGAGGTCACCCTCACTACGCCCTGAACGTAGCGCGTCTGCCAGTTCCGCCACATCGGCTCGCATTGTTTACCACTGTTAAATCTACACGATAGCAGGGGTGTTTGTCAAATGAAGTTTGATGTAGGAAGCATGAAGTAGGAAGTAGGGGCGAATCATGTCGGCGAATTTATGCGCCGCTACTCGCCCTTAGCTTTCTATTTGTCGTGGGTCAATTGGTGCAATATGTGGTATAAAAATAATACTGTAGCAACTACGTACTGATAGTCTAAAAAATTATGACTACTTGTTTGGTACGAGTGTATCGCGTAAGGTGATACTTTATGACGTTAACCCGCTGGCAATGGATGTTCTTGGTGAGTGTGTGCGCCTGTGTCTGTATGGCAATTTTGCTGGGAACAGTCGTGACTGCCAACGCAACGCCTACATTGAAGCATGGCTCACAGGATCCAATCTCACTGGCCGGCCAATGGCAGTTTTATTGGGGGCAATTGCTGTCACCCGCAGACTTTACAGATGCATCAGGGAGACGTCCTCAAGGAGGCACGATTGCCGTGCCGTCAAGTTGGTCAAGACAGGTACTAGGCCCCAACGTCAATGCCGGTCAACCGCTCCCCTCATTTGGGGTAGCCACCTATCGTACCCGAGTGGTGCTACCACCCGAAAAAGTAGGGACATATACGGTATTGGTGCTCGAAACCATCGGCTCGGCGTATCGGGTATGGGTGAATGGCGTGCCGGTAGGTGGGCTCGGTCATGTGCCATCGGGTAATCCGGCCACTGACAGTTATGCCGAGACTCCTCAGATTCGCTTGAATTTCATCAACATCACCCCCAAAACGGAGCAACTGGATATTGTTATCCAAATATCTAATTATTCATTCCGTGAGAGTGGCATCTTTGGTGATGTAAAAATTGGCCCGCTTTATCCAACTATGATCCATGTATTTAATCACTATATTTTGCAAGATTTGTTGCTAATTGGGGTATTTGTGGTGGTTGGTCTCTATCATGTCATGATTTATCTGTTGGGTCGGCGTGATAATGAGTTGCTTTGGCTCGCAGGGGTTAGTTTGGCTGTTGCGTTACGCGCCCTGCTGTTAAATAAACTCCTGGTATATGCTATTTTCCCCGATGCATCGTGGGTGGTATTGATGCATTTGCAATTTATTGCGAAATACACAGCGATATTTACATATATTTATCTCATCCGTGCGTTGTATCGCCAAGATGTCAATGAAATTGTGCACAGGGTTTTTGTAGTGGTGTGTATCGGTGCGATGATCTATGTGTCAAGTGTGCCACCCAGTGTATCGACGCAGACGATTACCATACAAACAACGATTATCGTGATTATTTTCGGCTATTATTTGTGCGTGGTTGGGTATTATTTGTTGTTGCGCAAACGTGAAGGGGCGTGGCTCAATTTGGTGTGTATGTTGTTTGTGATTGTAGCGATTATTCATGATACATTGTTGTACTCCAATCGCATACAGTCGGTGCAATTTATTCCGTATACGATGTTGCTGACGTTATTGACGCAGGCAATTATCATTTCGTATCGCTATACGCTATTTCAGCAACGTAATGCCCAGCTGGCACTTGATCTGCAGGAAAATAACCGCCAGCTTGAAGAAAAAGTCATCGCCCGCACTGATGCGCTCAATGCAAGTAATGCCCAGCTCATCGAACTAACTTCCCAACGCTCTCGTCTGATGACGAATATTGCTCATGACATGGGTTCACCGATGATTGGGATTCAGTCATCGTTGCAAATGTTGACGTCAGATACATTGAGTGATAGGGAAAAACAAAATTTCTTTCAATTACTTACGGCAAGAACCAACTATGTGAAACAACTCGTCGATGATTTGTTTCGGCTGGCAAAACTGGAATCACGACAGTGGACATTTGATTGGGACGATAGCACGGTGCGTGATTTGTATGCAGAAATGAGCACCTATTTTGCGCGTATCGTGCAGACGCAAGGCAGAGTGTTGATAATTGAACCTGCCGACGCCAGCACCTTCGCGCCAGATACTATGGTGCATGTCGATCGTCAGCAGCTCTTTCGGGTGCTCCAAAATCTGATTGATAATGCCATGAAATACAGTACTGACCCGCAGACACCGATTACATTGCGCAGTATGGTGCGGCCTGCCACGGATGTTGGAACGTACGAGTGGTATGTCGCAGTGATTGACCATGGTGTGGGCATTGCACCAGCACATCTCCCGCTGATTTTTGAACGATTCTATACGCGGAGTAACGGACTGCAGGCAGGTAGTGGCCTCGGGCTGGCAATCTGCAAAGAAATCATCGAACGCCATGGCGGGGTGATTGGCGCGCAGAGTACACCAGGGGAAGGGAGCACCTTCTTTTTTACCGTACCGATAGCCGAATAAATCAATTATGAAGTAGGAAGTCGGAAGTATGAAGTATGAAGTGAAGTATAAAGTAGAGACGCCGTAGAGCCGCAGCCTGTTGCGGCGTACTGCGCCTCCACCATGCAATGCATGGTGATATGAAGTATGAAGTGAAGTATAAAGTAGAGACGCTGTAGAGGCGCAGCCTGCTGCGGCGTACTGCGTCTCCACCATGCAATGCATGGTGATATGAAGTATGAAGTGAAGTATAAAGTAGAGACGCCGTAGAGGCGCAGCCTGCTGCGGCGTACTGCGTCTCCACCATGCAATGCATGGTGATATGAAGTATGAAGTA
>CAISXI010000092.1 GCA_903889425.1 uncultured Roseiflexaceae bacterium
GGCGATGGCATCTATGCCTTAGCGATCAATGGTTTTATTTCGGACCCCACCATTAGTCGGGGCACCCGCGAAGCCATGCATATCAGTGTCAATGGCCGTGCCATCGCTCCACGCGGGCAATTAGCGGCGATTTTTGACGAGGCCTATCATACCCTGTTGATGAAAGGGCGCTTCCCGTATGTGGTCGTGGCTATCCATGTCGACCCCGCCGCCGTCGACGTCAACGTCCACCCCACCAAAAGCGAAGTCAAGTTTCGTGATCCCGAATACGTGCGCAATAATTTGGCCGATGCCATGCGCCAATTGCTCCACCAAAGTAGCACCATCCAAGATTGGGGCGTACCGCCGCAACCCACGCCCACCGGCGCCACACCGCCGCCCCCGCGCGCCACAGCCGAGCCTCGCACCAGTTATACCGATTCCCGCACGCCCCCAGCCAGCACCCCACGTCCAAGTGGAGGTGGCCAACCCATGCGTGAACGTCCCCTCTTCCCCGAAACACCGGTGTCACGTCCGTTCCAGCAGCGTTTTGACCAACCACCCCGTGCCGATGCCCAAGCCGCCGGAGTGGCAGTGGCTGCCCAAGTGGCCGCCAACCGCGAAGCCCAGACCGGACCTTTACCCGAGTTGCGGATTATCGGTCAGCTGGCCGGCCTCTATATTTTTGCCGAAGGTCCCAACCAAGAATGCTACGTCATCGACCAGCATGCCGCCCACGAACGCATCAACTACGAGCGTTTGATGGCCCAACATGCCCATGGCAAAATCGAAACCCAGCCCTTGCTGATGCCCCAACACCTGCATTTTGCCCCAGCTACCCACGGCATCTTGCTCGATCACCGTACAGAACTACAACAGTGGGGCTTCCGCCTCGATGAACACGAAAACCAGCTGGTGGTACGCGCCATCCCCGCCACGGTCAGCCCCAATCGCCTTGAAGCCGCCTTGGTACAAATCGCCGATTTTTTGGCGGGGGCCGGCGGCAGTCTCCCCAGTGATTGGCAAGAAAAAATGTTGATTACCCTCGCTTGCCACACCTCGATCCGCGCTGGCCAAAATTTGTCACAGGCCGAACAACAAGCCCTCATCAGCCAACTCAGTGCCTGTACCGGCCCACGCACCTGCCCCCACGGCCGTCCCACCATCATCACCATGCGCCTCGATTTGTTTGCCCGCCAATTCGGCCGGATTGTCTAACGGTTTTGCATCCAGAAAGCACCCACGCAATGGACAATCAACCAGTCATTATCATCGGCGCCGGCATCGGTGGACTCGTGACCGCCCTCAGCTTGCATGCCGCCGGCATTGCGTGTGACATCTACGAATCCGCCGCCGAAATCCGCCCCCTCGGTGTCGGCATCAACCTCCTGCCCCACGCCACCCGCGAGCTAGCCGCCCTCGGTGTCCTCGATGAATTACTGCCCCTCGCCATCCAACCCACCACTCTGCGTTATTTTACGCGCCGTGGCCAACAAATCTGGAGCGAGCCTCGCGGGCTGGCCGCCGGCTATCACTGGCCCCAGCTGTCGATTCATCGCGGCCTTTTGCAAACCACCCTGCTCGCCATCACCAAAGCCCGCCTCGGCGCCGCCCACATCCACACCGGCTACCATCTCACGGCCCTCGATAGCGACGACCACGGCGCCACCGCCCACTTCAGCGCCGGCCGGCAGGGGCCGCACCGCGCCAGTGTGCGAGGTGCCATGGTGGTTGCCGCAGACGGCATCCATTCGGTGGCCCGGGCCCTGCGCTACCCCACCGAAGGCCTGCCCCGCTGGAATGGCGCACTGCTCTGGCGTGGCACCGCCATCGCCCCACCCGTATTTGATGGTCGCACCATGGTGTGGGCTGGGCACCCCGACCACAAATTCGTCGGCTACCCCATCCAAGATTTGCCCGACGGCCAACAACTGTTTAACTTCATCGCCGAATTCCGCACCAGCGACATGGTGCTAGCCGAACGCGAAGATTGGAATCAACCCGGCGTGCTCAGTGATTTCATTGACCGCTTCGCCGATTGGCAATTTGATTGGCTCGACGTGCCCGCGTTGATTCGCTCCGCCACCGGCACGTACCGCTTCCCGATGGTCGACCGCGACCCGCTGCCACAATGGAGCGTCGGGCGCACCACCTTGCTCGGCGATGCCGCCCACCCCATGTACCCCATCGGCTCCAACGGTGCCTCGCAGGCCATCCTCGATGCCCGCGTGTTGGTGGGGTGTCTACGGGCCTACCCTGATGACGTCGTCACTGCACTTGCCCGCTACGACCAGGTGCGTCGCCCCGCCACCGCCAATATCGTGCTCGCCAATCGCGGCTTTGGTCCCGAAATGCCGATGAAGTTGGTCCAAGAGCGCGCCCCCCACGGATTTACCCACATCGACGAAGTCATCTCCCCTGCCGAGATTTTGCAGGTGACCGAGGGCTACCGTGCTACCGCTGGATTCTCACTTGCGGCGCTCAACAATGGCAACTCTCTGGCCGATTTGGCGTATTGATAATCGAGTCACGGACACCGCACAGCGATTGCGCTACAATAGGAACATTCATCGCGATGATGGCGAAAGGAATCACCCATGACACAGGCAGCCTTGCAATATGCGGCCAGCAACAGTGACCGCTTCCTCGAAGAACTCAAAGCCCTTATTCGCATCCCCAGCATCAGTGGCATCTCGGACTATCATCCCGATGTACGCCGCGCCGCCGAATGGCTGGCCGCCCACATTAACACCATCGGCTTTAGCAACGCTCAAGTGGTCGAAAGCATCGCATTGCCCCTTGTCTATGCCGAACGCATGATTGATCCCAGCAAACCCACCGTACTGGTCTATGGCCACTTCGATGTCCAACCCGTCGACCCCGTGGCCCTCTGGCATACGCCCCCTTTTGAACCAACCCTCAAAGGCGATAGCCTGTATGCCCGCGGCGCCGTCGACGACAAAGGCCCCACCCTGGCCATCATCAAAGCCCTCGAATCGTTGATTGCCACCGATGGCCTCAATGTCAACATCAAAATTTTGCTCGAAGGCGAAGAAGAATCAGGCAGTGAATCAATTAGCCATTATGTCGAGCACAACGTAGCCGCCTTGGCCTGTGACTACATCCTAATCCTCGACACCGGCATGGTCGCCAAAGACGTCCCCACCATTACCCATTCGTTGCGGGGCATGACCTATGTCGAAATCACCGCCAACGGTGCCAAAGGCGACTTGCATTCGGGTGGCTACGGCGGTATCGCCCCCAACCCCATCCAAGCCTTGGCGTGGGTACTGGCCGACCTCAAGGGCCGTGATGGCTTCATCAATCTGCCCGGCCTCTACGAAATGCTCCGCCCCCTCAGTAGCGAAGAGCGCGCCATCCTCGATCGCCAATCACAACAACGGGGCGAGGCCTTGATGGCGGCCGCGGGGATTGATTCATTCCCCGGTGAACAACAATACAGCGCCATGGAGCGCATGACCTCGCGCCCCACCCTCGAAGTGCACGGGATTATCGGTGGCTTTATCGGTGAAGGCACCAAAACGGTCATCCCCGCCGAAGCCAAGGCCAAAGTCAGCCTGCGCCTCGCCCCCGGCCAAGATTCCCACAAAGTATTCCATTTGCTCAAGTCCCGCGTGGCCGAACTCGCCCCCGAAGCAGTCAAAATGGACGTGGTGTGGCTCAACGGCGGCGAACCGTTGCTGTTGCCCCTCGACGCCGCCGTGCTCAAGGTGGCTGCGACAGCCTACGGCGTGGAATTCCCCACAAATCCAGTGGAATATGTGCGCGGCGGTGGCTCGATCCCGGTGGCAGCCTTGTTTGACAGCAAACTCAAGGCCCCCTGTGTGATGCTGGGCTTTGGGTTGTCAGACGACAACGTGCATGCCCCCAACGAAAAATTCCACTTGCCCTATTACAACGCCGCCATCCGCACCTGTATTCGCTTCTTTAGTCAACTAGGTGAGTAATTCATGGACAAACGTCAACTACGCATCTTTCTCAACATTGCCGGTCTGGTTGCGGTGTCAGGGTCACTGATTGCCCAGTATTATTTTGGGATTAGCACATGGTCATGGATTTTGTTGATTGTGGCCTTGGTGTTTATGCTAGCGTCGCGTTTTCTGCGTGACGCCCAATAATCACTACGTGGCAAAAAAGGGGTGGTGCGGTAACGCTCCACCCCTTTTTTACCGATTACTTCCCCCAATTCCACCAGCCACCGATCCCACTCAGCACCGCCAACGGAATTGCAACCACAGTAATCCATTGCTCGAGGTTATTGATGGCATCCGTATCGTAGCGTGGGAATAACCACGCATAATCGAGATAACGACCCGGCAATGCCACCAATTCTGGTGAAAGTAATGTCACCACCAACCATGGAATGATGCTCACGAGCAACAAGATGCACCATACCTGCCCCGCAGTCGTTGCCCAATAGGCGAGCACCAGACAAAGCACGGCAACTAGCAAACCAGCAATCACCCCATATTGATTAAAACTCCGTTGTGTCACCATGGCAATACTCGTACTCAACATGCCACCCGCAATCACTACGGCAATGAATTTGGACAGTAACGTGGTAATTTGCATTAGGGAGTCCTTTCTTTCAAAAACTTCCCTGCTATCGTAACAGCAATCCCAATTACCGCTGCTCGATGAATAGCTCGGTTATTTTTCGATACATCTTTTTTGGTATGTGTTCCGTATTATTAATCAAGCAAAAAATCGAGTAAGGACGCGCCATGCAATTGATGTTGGCAATATTGCTACTAATTACATTAATCATGTTATTTACTATTTCATCACGCATAAAAGTGTCGTCAATCAAAAACTCATCGAACAGCGGCGGAGCGCCTATCTGCATGCCCTTGAAATTACCCAAAACCACCCCAATATCCCTGCATACTGCAAACTTGCACACATCTGTGGTCACGCCTATGCCGCTATCAAAGATGCAATAATTTTTTACGAATTACTCCTTAGCGGGCAACTCAATCGCATGTCATTAGTACCAATTAAACCCGATATCAAGCCCCATATATACAGGCAAATTGTCATGAAATAATCATTGTGTAGTGGTTTTTAGACGACAATCTTTTAATCTAGCCTCCACACTACAGCTACTATATGATTGTAAATTAATTGTAATCAATTAATTTTCAATACTCGTCTAAACCTATGTTATAATCGACAAATAAACAGATTTTCATTTCGCAATCATGATTTGTATCATTATTCAATTTAGTTTCAGTCTATGACTTGAGGAGTATGGTTATGTGGCGTCGAATTATAATCATCTGGATTGTTTTCGCCATACATGCAGCAAATACAGTGACCGTGCTCCATGCAGCGACACCCTGTATTCCGAGTGAAACGCTCATCTGTCTCAATGGCGAAATACGGACGTTTTGGCAAGCAAATAACGGCATTCAATTGTTTGGTCAGCCGATTGATAACTCGTCGGCGCATCGTTTTATCCATGAAGCATACCACATCCAGAATTTTGAACGGGCCAGAATAGAATTCCGCTTTAGTCAACCCAAGCCATACAAATTCCAATTGGGGTTAATCGGCAAAGAATGGCTTGATCGCTACAGCAGTGAATTATCCCCCCTCAAACCAAGCGATGAAACCACACTCCAAGGTACGCATGCATCATGTATTGCATTACCCAATGCGCAATACACGGTATGTGGGGCATTCCGGACGTTTTATCAAGGACATGGACTGCAATTCGATAATTTAATATTTGCATCCAATGCCGAAAGTTTAGCGTTGTTCGGCTTACCGCTGACTCCAGCAATGCGCTGGACACGGAATGGACAAACATATATCGTGCAATTATTTGAACGAGCACGTTTTGAATACCACACCGAAATCCCCACGAAGCCGATTGTCATGTTGGGGCGAATTAATGCAGAACTCCGTGAGAATGCCCCACCACAACAAACAATCGTTACGTTAAACGAATCGTTTTTGGTTGACACCCAAATTCCGCTCTTACCTGCTGAAGTAGTAGCTGGCTTTGGGTACCGCATGCCTGTCGATGGGTATTGGGAGCATTCTGCTCAGGGTATTTACATTGCAGCCAGTACGTTTCGTTACCAAAAGCTATTTTATGATACCCCCATCGCAGCCAAACATCGTTTTGTCAGTATGGCTATCCTTGTCAAAAACCAACGTAAATGGCCTGAAGCAGGGGTCTACTATGATTATCGCTATATTAATTTAATCGACACCCTCGGTAGACGCTATGCAGCCACCACTACCGTCATGTACCTTGCCACCCCCATCCTCGGGACTACGCTCAATCCCGGCCAATTCTATGGTGGCCAAATGATTTTTGATATCCCGGATGACGCCATCCCAGCACAACTCGAATGCAACTTTGCCAATCTCGATACTAATCAAAGTCGCTTCCAACAAACTATCGAGCTCCGTGTCTGGCCCATTATTCCCTAAGCGCTGATTAGCGGGGCAACGCATATACCTGTCCCGTAGGAATCAACACCACGCGGTATTCAGACGGGAACGGTGCCATTGCCAAATATTGCGCCATCATTGGGGCATCCTCAGACAATACAATCACCACATCGTTGCGATCTAATTGCATGGCAATCCTGCTTGGAGTGGGATAAGCCCCTATCTGTATATCACTAAATGGCCCGTCGATATAGCCATCGGCGTGAATAGTGCGATTGTTGAGACGCATCTCCCCATCGATAAACCAATGACCATCAAGCGGCAGTAACCAATCATATGCACCATTTGGCGTATCTGCAGTAGCAATTGTCGCAAGCTGTAAATGCACAAATGAAGAATGCGGAGCGCTGATGTGATATGCCTGTGCAATATCAGGCACGATGGTACTCGCCGTGTGCCATTGCATATCGGGAAATTGAAATCGTCGATACGCAAGTAACACATATTCATGGGCGATGCCGACCTGCGTCGCATCAAGCAGCGCGGTTACGCTACCGTCATTACCCACACACTGCCCAAATTGTGTCCGATACGACTGAATGTCACGGTTATTTGCCACCAATAACCCATCAATTGGGATGACCGTGGCGCCTTCTGTTGCCGCCATCTGGGCAAGTACCGTAGGGGGAAGCATTGGCCATTGCTGGGATATTATCGCCGCTGCCGTGCATTGGGGATACACCCTCGACCATAATTGGAATCCTTTGGGCATGAGGTAGACGACAGTAAGTACGGCACAGATGATGACCGCAAGCACCCGATACCGTGCCCCTGGCGCCCAAACAAACCACACGACCCCGCGCCAACCAATGCGCCCTCCCCATTTGAGCGCTGGCCACAGCCATTGCCGGATACCGCTACCCGTTGCATACCCTAAAAAAACAAGTAATCGCCAGCAATTTATGGCCAGCCACTTGATGAGTGGCCATACACCCCGCTCGCAAATATAAACCACCACCTGCCAAATTTTCGCCCACCCTGTCAGTGGGCTATTCGCCCGACTTGGGAAATGAGTAGTCGACGTAGTCTGCGGCGGAAGCGGGCGCGGCGCCGCCTGCCGAGGTGGCGATGGTGTAGGTACCGTTGGGGCAAGCATCACCGGTACTTTCCCCGTCACACGCACTACATTACGCATAATCACACATAACACACACTGACCATCACTCGGATAGTAGTGCTGCGGATTATTTCTACATTGCACCAACCGTCGCTCTACCTGTATGATGATTTCGGCCCAAGACGCTGCAGATGGGCGTTGACCGGGTTTGGTAAATGCCTGGATAAATTGATTCCGAAGCGTTCCTGGTAATACCTCTAACGCTGGCGCAATCGGCGCTGGTGCAAAATGTGATTGATCCACATAGGGGAAAATGCCACGCTCGATGCAATGCACATGGATTTGCTCAATCACCGCATTGGGGTCTTTGCTTATACATTGAAACGGATGAAATCCCTGCATCAATAGTTCAAACATTAGTACCGCAATCCCAAAACCATCATGATCAACCGTACGATTAACCTCATTTAAATTTTTGTTTTGTAATTCAGTCGGCGTAAATTCGGGCATTCCTACCGTGCATCGATACAACCTCCCATCCAATGCAGGCACTTGCATCGAGTCACAATCAATTAGGGTCACTAATGCGTGATTGTTACACAGAATATTTTTGAAATTTATATCGCCAATTACATATCCTTTGCGATGCAAGGCCGCTACTGCAGTCGCAATATTGCGTGCAATCCGATATACATGGCGATGATTCCATTGCGGATGCTTTAGCAAACGCTGGTTTGGTTGCAGTACTTCGTGTACCGTAAATCCATCTACTTTGGGCATACTAAAGCCCACAAATTGTTTGTTCTCGTAGATGGCAGCAATCGGCCATGCAATTGACACATGTCCGTCGTCTCGACTCGCCTCATGCGGAGGATTCGCAATCATCGCAAGGATTTTTTGTTCTTGACTCGCCCGCACCCGGTGCACTCGCGTAGCATAGACCTTTTCTTCTTCGTGTGCTTTTTTGGCGACCGCATTATATATTTTGACTACTGTTGTATTGTTTTTGGGAACCCGATATACAGCACCCTCGCCACCCGCACCAAGCAACGCTCCCAATCGAATTACATTTCCCTGCGCTGTGTGATATTTTTTCATCAGACTCCGTTTTTATCAGTATTACGTATATTTAATCATAGCATAGTTTATCCGACACCTGCCATATCAACCGATTTCCGTTCCGTTACCGTACCAACATCCACCTGATAAACCACTGATGCCAAATCATTCATCGTCAATAGTACGTACAAAAGTAGTAGTTTTCGTACGCAACAATTTTACATATGTAATATATTTTTAACTAAATTTACGCATATGTGTAGTAGGTTTATTTATGATTATAGTCATGTAAAGTCAATGTTTATGCGACTTGCATTATACCCAAAAACAATTTATAATCAACCTATCATAATTGCATAATAACCAACACAGATTGTGGTGGTACCGCAGATGAATAGCACGCATACGCACCGATTCGATGCACAAAATAGAGGATTCGCATGTCATACCGTACAATGCTATTCATAGGATTTATCATCATATTTTGTGTTATATTCCCATCGGCGCGCATCGAGCATGTGTTTACCGGGCGCTTTGGTACGACGCCACAACCCATCGTACGCCCCGCAAGTCCGACCCCGACGGTATGCCAAAGCGAGGTCACGAGTGACACCATTGACCACACAGTATGTGGCGGCATGACGACGTATTTTGGCGATCAATTACGCGCGGTATTTGGGCAAATCGGTCACACTATCAGTGAAAACCTCGCCGTTATGGGGATTGACAACGGTCGGGGCGTTGCTGGTAATATCGTACCGACACCACCGTTGGCAACGATAATCATATCAACATTCCCCTATGGGCTAATTTATGGTGCGGGGTTCAGTGTACCAATCAATCCGCCGGTATCGACACAGATTACCCAAGCCCCAATCCAGGCAACCGCAATTGTCACCCAAATTCCCTCAACCACACCCCAAAAATTAGTCACTGCAACGGTAACCAAAGTCAAACAACCATTGTATACGGCAATCCCTCAAGCAACCGTAGTCGTATTGCCGACCATCGTCCCCACCAGTGAACCAACCGCTGAGCCCGTACCAACAAGTAGTCCGCTTGTCGAACCAACTGCAGTAGGTATCGTGCTTTTGCCACGAAATATTCTTGACGGATTCCGCACACATATGCCGCCCAAAGGCTATTGGCAAAGCGGTGCTGACGGTGTATATCTTGCCGTGGGCAGTTTTCGTTATTTACCAAATTATTATGGTGCTGATGCCCCCGAAAAACAAAAATATGTCACCCTCTCAGTCACAATCAAAAACACCCGTGGACCAGATGGCAAAAACATTTATGTCGATCGCACCAATTTTACGCTAATCGACCTTGATGGCAAGCAAACAAATGCATTACTAGGGAGCGATGATTTGAATCTCCCGATGCAAGCAATTGAATTAGCCCCTGGTGAAACGATTGGCGGGCAATTAGTGTTTTTGATTGGCAAATATTCGGCACCAGCGCAAATCATTGTCAGTGTCGCCAACATGGATGATTATTTGTCACGTATCAACCAAACCATTGAACTGCGCGTCTGGCCCATCGTCCAATAATCATTATCTCAGTAATTACACCATTCCATTAATTCATCACATTTTTAGTAAATAAAATACGATTTATGTATAAATAAATAAGTACAAATGTAATCGTTTTGTTCACGTTTGCAACACACTTCACACACAAAAGCTTTTATACTAATGGCATATTTATCATTCGCCAGCGGTAATTTCGTTAATCACCCTATTTGTGAGTAAGCTCATGGCCAATCGAGTTATGTTGTTTGTGGTTTTTACCATCATGCTGACCCTATTTGTGCCTGCCACTCGTGTTGAAGAAAACATGCTTGGGCGTTTTGGCACAGACTTTGCCAAAGTGCGTACCCAAGGATTAGCGTTATTTGGGTTACCGATCAAAATCCCCCGCCGAGCACGCCCTACCACAACGCGCGTGACAAATAGTAGCGCCACTATCCCAACTCAGCCCGCAGACGACGTCCAAGCAGCAGATTTAGTATTGGAATTACTTGAGCGTGCCGATTTGGTCAAAATGGTTACCATGGTGCCAACCCCGACAGCAACAATTACGCCCATCACAAGCAGTACGGCAACGGCATCAACCGTAATCACTCAACTACCTTCAGTTATATCGACGCTTCCTGTGGCGAGTGCCGTACCACAAGCAACGGTAACAGCCACACTTGAGGTAGTCGCTCCCACGCCAGAACCACAACCCACTGCCACAAGTGAGCTAGTCGCACCAACGGCAGTCGTTTTATTACCCAATTCCATACTCGACGGATTCCGCTCTCGTATGCCCGCCAAAGGGTATTGGTGGGACAGTGCTGATGGCGTTTATATCGCCATTGGTAGCTTTAAGTATCAAAATACGTTTTTTGGCAATGATGCAGAATCATACCAAAAATTCGTTACGTTTTCGATAACGATTCGCAACGAACGCGCGCCAGGTGCAGCGGCGATTACGCTTGACCCCACAAATATGACGTTAATCGATATTGATGGTCGGCGTTCTACGGTACACCGTGACTACAAAAATCTTGATAGTGCATTATTGCCAAACACTATTGCGCCAGGGCAATCGGATGGCGGGCAACTTGTCTTTGTCGCACAACGGTTTACTGCTCCAGCACAACTGCTTGTGACATTTACCAATGCAGATCAACCCGCTGTCATACACACGCAGACCATTGAATTCCGGGTCTGGCCAACAGTAAACTAAATTGTGACAGCGACGTTATTTTTCTGGTTGATAGGCCTTTTGATTGGCTATCAATACCAATACAGACAAGCAGGACCATTGCAGCCTGCGTATTGATGGCACCAGTTTGGTGATTGGTACCGCAATGCAGCACCAAACAATCAATGCGCGACGAGCGTTTGTACCTATTTTGATCTATTAATAAATAAATACAGTGTGTTATTATTACATTGATTAACTTATGACGAATCGGGATGATACGAATCAGCAATCGTGCCGCACGTCTATTGAGCATTATGTATCGTTATCACACCATATGGATTATCACCAGCATAATCGTGCTATGGGGCTGGGTAAACCCAAACCACACTATCGTGGCAGCGCCCCTTTGTCGCACTGCTACAACTATTTGTATCGATAGCCAGCTTGTACCATTTTGGACAAATCACGGTGGATTGATGATTTTCGGGCACCCACTTGCACCAAGCACCACCACTACTGTAGATGGATCCACAATCACCAGCCAGCAATTCGAACGCGCCCGCCTTGAATATCACCCCGCCAATCCTGCCCCTTACACGATTTTGTTGGGGCGCCTCGGGGCGCAATCGCTCAGCGGAGTAGACGTCAACGCTCTTACCCCAGTCGCAGCCCCCCATACCACGGCTGCCACCATATCATGCAAGAGTTTTGCGGGCACTCCCTATACCGCCTGTGGTGATTTTTTGAATTATTGGCACAAGCATGGACTCCAACAAGATCGCAATCCCAAATTTAGCGATGCCGAAAGCCTTGCATTGTTTGGGGTACCACTCACCCCACCCTATCAGCAGCTCCTTAATGGTGAACCCTATGTGGTACAGGTATTTGAGCGCGCCCGCATGGAATACCACCCCAATAACCCAGTAGCCTATCGGATTCAGCTTGGGTTGCTCGGGAGCGAGTTATTTGCCAGCACCATTACTCCCGTCACAGAGCCCCCACTTGTGAGTGCATCCACCGTACCGCTGCTTTCCGCACATATATTAGAAACATTCCGCTCCCACATGCCATATACCGGCTATTGGGAGCATAGTAGTGATGGCATTTATGTCGCAGTTAGTGGTTTCAAATATCTCACTGAATTTTTTGGTGCACCAGCACCTGATGGGCAACGCTATGTAGCCATGTCTGTCTTGATTGCCAATATGCGCGATCCCAATGCCGCAAGTGTTTATATTGATCGCACCTACTTCCAATTAACCGATATCGATGGTAATCCACCGCAATCAGCACTCAATAGTTCTACCGATCTCAAAACCGAATTTCTCGCCCAGACAATCGCCCCAGGGGCTCGTATGGGTGGACAATTAATTTTCTTGATTCCCAACAAATATGGTGTCCCAAAGCAATTAACCGTGACCGTCGCCAATATGGATACATACCTGACACAGAACAGTCAAACCGTCGAATTCCGGGTTTGGCCACTCGGTGCCTATCAAGAACCCACCAAATAATGCGCTGGTGGTAATCGCTCTCATACGCCCGCGTATATTGTGCGTACCGCACACAAAACGCCCACTACACCAAATGGTGCAGTGGGCGTTTATACACACCCTAAATGGTAATTGAAACTTCGCGCCCTTCGCGTTGGCTACGATAAATCCCATCGAGAATCGACATTACATACAGTGATTGCTCGGCAGGCACCGGCGATGGTGCGTCGTTGGCGACAGCCTTGGCAAACTCGACACATTCTTGGGCGTGTGGCTCGAGCTGGTCGCTGGTAACTTTGAGTTGACGATTGTAGAGCTGGCGGGTTTCGTAGTTGGTGGACAAGAATTCGGCTTTGGGCCATTGGGCACCACCGTCTTGGCCGTACAACCAGATTTGCATGTCTTCACCCATGGTGTCGTGGTGCAAGGCCCAGCTGACTTCGATGACCAGCGTGGCGCCGTTTTCGAAGCGCACAAAGCCCGAAGCAAAGTCTTCGACGTCCATGTCGGCCGGAATATTGCCGGGATGCCATACCGAGAAGGCACCGGGCTTTTTGGTTAATTCGCGACGGGCGACACCGGTGACCGACACTGGCTTGGGGTGCCCCATCAACCAGAGGGTCAAGTCGAGCACGTGCACACCGATGTCGATACAAGGACCGCCGCCACTCAGTTCTTTTTTGACAAAACCGGCAGTGGGGATGAAGGCATTGCGACGCAACATCCAGCTGCGGGCATGATAGATATCACCGAGGGCGCCGGTGGCGATTTCTTTTTTCATGGCCTGTGATACCCCCGCAAACCGGAAGTGCTGGGCGGTCATCAGTTTTTTGCCTGATTTGTCACGGGCAGCAATCATTTTGCGCACTTCGTCGGGAGTGGGGGCGAGCGGTTTTTCACAAATCACATGCTTGCCTGCTTCCAAGGCGGCAATCGCCAAGGGGGCGTGGTGCATGTTGGGGGTGCAGATATCGATGATGTCGATGTCGGGATTACGCAAAATCTCGGCGAAATCGGTGGTGGTATGGCTGATACCATAATCAGCCGACCATTTTTCAAGCGCTTTGGGGTTAATATCAGCACCAGCCACGACATTTGCATCGGGCGAGGCCTGCCAACCGGGCATGTGCGTGTGGGCAATCCCACCAACGCCAATCACAGCAACATTCAACGGTGCCATATCATACTCCTCTGTATCAAACGGACTACATCGGTATTGTAACGCAGAATATCACCGCCCAAATTAGGCTACAATGGCACCATCCAAAGGAGAAACAACATGTCAACACGCACAATTGCCATCATCGGCCTCGGGCAAGGGTTATCACACCTACAAGCCTTCCAGATGCTTCCTGACAGTACCGTAGTCGCCGTCTGCGACAGCGACACTGCCCTCGCTCAGCGCATCGCCCAGCAATACCACATCCCCCACGTCTATGGTCATATCGAGGCCGTACTCGCCAATCACGCCATCGACGCCGTGGTTATCGCCACCCCCGACCACCTGCATGGCCAACATACCATCATGGCCCTCAACGCCGGCAAACATGTACTCTGCGAGATCCCGATGGCACTCACAATTGCCGAATGCCAACAAATCATTGCCCTCAGCGAACGCCATGGTTTGACCTACCAGATGGGCAATCAAGTACGCTATGCTGAATGTCTCCACGACATTGCTGGTCTTTTACGGGCCGGCGATCTCGGTCCACTCTTTTATGGCGAAGGCGAATACCTACACGATATGCACGACATCGTCGACGACCGCCCCGCCGACCACTGGCGGATCAACCCCGCCACCCCTCAAACCACCTTGCTGGGCGGCGGCCCGCATGCCCTCGACACCTTGCGTTGGTTGATGGGGGTGCGCTTTGGTGAAGTCCAAGCCTACCACGTCAGCCAACCCTCGGATTGGCACACTACCCACACTACCGTAGCGCTGTTTAAGGCGGACAGCGGCGCCGTCTGCAAAATCACCGTCTCGTACGGCATGCAACGCCCCTACTGCTTGTACTACAGCGTCTATGGCAATGATGGCTCGTTTGAACGCAGTCGCGATCAGGGTGGCCCCATGCAAGAAACCACCAACTACTACTACCACCGCAAACTAGCCGGTGCCCGGCGCATGATCCCCGCCACCGTGCCCAATTGGTACAATCCCCGCCTGCCCCGTAATTTGACCCTCGGGCACGGCACAATGGAAGTCGCCCAAGCCCAACAATTCCTCGCCGCAATCCAGGCCAATCGCTTGGCCGACATCCATGCCCGCGAGGCGGCTGATTCTATCATTCCCTTGATTTGTGCATTGCAATCTGCCGACAACGGTGGGGGCGTGGTACAGATTCCCGCATCGTAACCCCGCCAATCAACTGAACTGGATGTCGTATGCTCATCATTCATGACCCCAGCGCCCCCCAAAGCCGCTATAGCCACTACCTCGCAGAACTGTTGCGCCTCGAAGGGCTCGTGAGTTACCAAGCGACCAATCTCAGCGAGCTCAACGCCACCACGTTGGCAGGGCACGACATCGTCATCCTGCCTCGTACCACCCTCGACCGCCACCAAATCGCCTTGCTGTGTGATTATGTCACTACGGGCGGAACGCTGCTTGCAGTGCTGCCCGATAACAACCTAGTCAAGGCGTTGGGATTGACGCCCTGCTACCAACTCATCCCCCACGGCCAATTGACGGTGGGGGATACCACGATTGTGGCTGAACCCATCGACGTCATCGGGCCAACCGCCATCTGGCAGGTGCCCGATGACGCCACCACCCTCGCCCATATTAATCAGCACCCAGCAATTGTCAGTCGCACCATCGGTGCCGGGAATGTACTGTTGTATGCCTTTGATGTGGCCTATTGTGTGGCACGCCTGCGCCAAGGTAATCCCCAATACGTCGATTTGTGTGCGGCAGGACTCGATGGCATCTATCGCCCCAGCGAATTGTTTGTGCATCAACTCGATCCGCAGCGGGCCCACATCCCCCAAGCCGACCTCCACACCGCCCTGCTGGCCCACCTCATCATGCAATACGCCCCGCAACCGCGCATCTGGTACTACCCGCGTGCCCAGCAAACTAGCATCATGATTATGACCAGTGACGACGATTGGTCACAGGTTACCGAATTTGAGGCATTGATTACAGGACTGGCGCGCCACAATGCGCAATGCACGTTTTTTCTGGTACCCCAAAGTCGTGTCACACCCAGTGATGTCGCACGCTGGCAAGCCGCCGGTCATACATTCAGCGTGCATCCAGCCCTGGCCCAAGACATCGTGGTAGGGTTGGCCACCGACGAGCCCCAGGTACGGATTGTGGCTGATATGTTGGCAGAAAACATTACCCGGCATCAGCGTGAATATGCGGCGCCGGTGCGCACCATCCGGCAGCACGCCGTACGTTGGCTGGGGTATGTCGAGGCCGCCCGTGTGCTCGCCAGCCACGGTGTCCAGCTGGACTGCAACTACCTCGCCGTTAGCCCTTACCTCGGCTATCTGTGTGGCTCGGGGCGGGCGGTGCGCTTTGTCGATGAGCACGGTCAAATCATTGACTGCTTCCAGCAACCCACCTTGTGGACCGAAGAATGCCTCATCCACCCCGAGTACGTCTTTAGCTTTAAATGGGATGTCGCACAGGCCGTAGCCGTCACCGATCAGTTGATTGCCGCTGCCGCCCAGCGCTATTACACGCCGGTGACGATCAATTCTCACCCCGTTAGTTTTGCCAGTTATTCACAACCGTTGATTGAAGCCAATTGGCAGGCGGCTCA
>CAISXI010000093.1 GCA_903889425.1 uncultured Roseiflexaceae bacterium
ACCAACCAGCAATGCGCCACTGTCGGTATAGCCACTCGGCACCGTTTGCGGCGTGCCGGCATCTACCGACAGCCCTAGCGTGCCGGTGGTTTTGTTGTAAACACAAACGTATAAATGCCAGTTTGTATCGCTCGGGGTACTACTACTCACTTTGGTGGTGCCAATCGCACAGTATGGGGTATTGTTTGCGTTAAATCCCGCGCTAAACCGTTTGGCGGCGGTGGTGCCATGCATGACTACGGTATTAAGGCTACTCGCACTCCGTTGCGCCCAATAGGCAATGGTGAACCCATTCGTCAATATCGGGTTGCTACTCAACTGCATCTGCTCGCTGCCACTAAACTGCAAGGCATAATCATCGTGACTCGCAAGCAGTGCCACTGGACAGGCCATTGTGGCGTTACATTCTAAGCGGGGCTGATTGGGAGCGCTACTTTGGAGGGTAATATCATCGAAACCAATCTCGACGACCCGGTCGGTACTCGGCAGGTTGGTGTAGTTTTGTAGTTGTGTGCCAGTTAATGCCACTTTGTGGATGATGACGGTATCGATACTCCCCACTAGTCCGCTGGCATTATCGTTGCGCCGACCGATGACCAACGCCGATGCTGGCGCTGTAAACGCTCCTCCCGCCACATCTTGGGCAATCAAGACGCCATCACGGTAGAGCTGCCGGACGAGCGTCGTTTTGTCAAACGTACAGGTATAGTGATGCCAGTTTGGATCGGTATACCAACTGGTACTGCGTAAATCATCACCAAAAAAACTACAGTACACGCGATTTTCGCTGTCAAATCCCATACTCAAAAACGTTCGTTTGGCAGGCACGCCGACGCTAAAGGCGGCGTCACTGGTATTGATGCGGTCACGGCGCATCCAATAACTTGCACTAAACGATGTGCCGCTCAAATTAATTTTGGCAGTACTGGTTAATTCATCACCATTGATTGCATTGAATCGCACCGCACGTTTATTTACCCCTGTGAAATCACTTTGGGGACACGCAAGCGGTGCCGTACACAGATATGGACCTGCGAGTCCCACATATTGCAACGACTGCGCTTCGTCGCCCATCGTGAACCACCCCAGTAGATTCGCAATCAGATTGACATCACTCGTACGCGGGGTCAATGTGGGGATTTGAATCGGAAGTTGGGTGGGGATGCGGGTCGGCATAGTCGTACCCACCACTGCCGCATCATTGGTCAATGCCACCACAATCCCCGCACCAGCCCGTAAGGCGACCACATTACGCGCCGCCGACAAATCGCTGATTTGGGTTGCGGTGCCGACGGGGACGTCACCCCATGCCACCAGTTGGCCGTCGTCGCGGAGGGCAATACTAAATTGATCACCGGCAGCAATCGCCACCACATTGGACTGTGCCAGATAGGGCACATCGGCTTGACCACGGTCATGCAACGCAGCCCCCCATGCAATGACACGACCATCGGCACGTAATCCAAGCACATGGTACGTCCCTGCGGCAATCTCGATGATGTTTTGGGCTGCGTCAGGCACGAACGAAACTTCATCGGTGTTATCAGTAGCCCAGACTTGGGGAACGCCGTTGTCACGGAGCACCACCGCATAATTGCGCCCTGCCGCAATATGGCGCGCCAAAATCGGCGCCGGAATCACATATTGATTGGACCAGACATTCCCATCTGCATTCATGAGCATCACGTGTGACCCGTTCACCGCGATTTCGTTGATATTACGATTTACCTCAAGCGGAATCGTCGGTGCGGTTCCCCAAGAAGCAACAGTATGATCACGTTTGAGCACAACCCCGAATCCGTCCCCTACCCCTACCGCAATCACCGCACTTTTCACGGCATCCGGCAATGATAGTGGGGTATTACTAGCAGATTCATTGAGGGTCAGGGTATTATCGCCGTGCACAATTGCAATCGTGTCACTCATGATTGCCACATCGCTGATATCGCTAGCATTTGGTGCAGGAATATCAGCGAGGCCCCAACTACTCGCGGCCGTGTAGGTGCGCAATGGTGCAAATGTCGGAGCTAACGGCACGTTACGAAACGGGGTCGCCGATGGCGTACTCGTGGGTGTTGCAGCATTTACCCGATCCACCGCCAATGCCACGCTAAAGTCAGCACCGCCGGCCAGCATAAATGGATTGAGGAGTGTGGTCGGTGGAGTCGATTGATCATTGGTGTTGAGACCCCATGCCTGCACTTGGCCACGATTACTCACTGCAAGAATATGATAGTTACCTGCACCGATACGTTGATATACATCGTCAGGAACATCAGTTTGATTGAATGTCGTATCACCAAATACTTGGACGGTACCATTACTCAACAACACTATCGTATTGCCATTGCTGGCTGCGATATCAACTGCATTGGTAATCACGGGCAGCGCTGTTTGGCCTTTGTCGTTCCGTCCCCATGCAACTGTTTTGTGATTGAATAACAAGGCAACAGTATGCCACCCCGCCGTAGCGATTTTGGCAACTCCCAAGAGCGGAGGCACATTGGTCTGACCAAAGGTATTATCGCCCCAGCTCACAATCAGACCGTTTTTACGGAGTGCCACCGAATGACGAATGCCGGCCACCACTTGGACCACATCGGTAAGCCCTGCGGGTACGCTACTTTGGCCGTAGGTGTTATCACCCCAGGCCTGTACCGTGCCATTGGCCAGTAACGCTAACGAATGGTTGGCGCCAGCCGCCACCGCCACAACTCGTTGCGGCGCTGTCAATGATTGGACAGTGGCAAGACTGGTTGGCACATTGGTTTGTCCGGCATTATTACTGCCCCACGCAATCACACGACTGTCGCTCCGCAATGCCACAATATGCCCACGGCCAGCAACGATTTGAATGACGCTGTTGGTGGCACTTATTGGGATCGTACGCACGGCGCTGTCGCCACCCCACACAATTACTTTGCCGATGCTATTCAGCTCTTGGGGCAATCGAATGTCTAAGCG
>CAISXI010000094.1 GCA_903889425.1 uncultured Roseiflexaceae bacterium
CGCCAAATCAAAATGCTTGTTCCCGATCATACGAAACCCAAAGGGGGCATTCCGCTGACCTTCCGTAATCCTGGGCGCCAAAACAGCGAAGTAGACAAACGGACATTGCTGGTGGTGCGCAAAGCACTCGACAACAAACAGATGTTGGCATTTGATTACACTAGCAATTTCGAATTACACGAAGCCCGCCGGCATACCGTCGCACCCTATGAAATCTTTTTTCGTGATGGACATGCCTACCTCGATGCAGTGGTGCATGCGGTCTCCCCGGCGGGGCATGTAGTAGCCAATGACACCGTCGAATATCGACTCGACCGGATTACCCGGGGCTCGGCCAAACAGCTCCCCAACAGCATCCCGCCGGTACGCCCGCCCCAATCTCGCCACGTACTGGTTTATACCTTGGGACCAGAAGTAGCGCGGCGGCGCGATTTAGCGACATTTTTTAATGAAACAAGTATCACCTATAACGACGATGGGAGTGCCACCGTACAGGCAATTGTCAGCAATTTGTGGACCACCCGCCAGATTTTGTTGCGCTATGGCAGTGCCTGCGTGGTCTCTTCGCCACCCGAATTAGTGCAAATGTTTCGCGCTACCATTGCCCAAATGGCAACGAAATATTCTTCTTAGCAGAATTGTACTCGGGTAATACCTACAACAATCCCCATCAACGTATATGCATACGTTGATGGGGATTGTTGCATAAAGCGCCTCATCATCTCCACATTCGCCAATCCAACCAATACCGTGTATAATTGATAAGTTATTGAATAAGGAGGAACGTGTGACGAACACCTTTGAGGCCCTTGGACTGAGTAGTGGGTTATTGGGTACACTAAATGAGCTTGGTTACCAGACGCCTACCCCAGTACAAGCTGCTTCAATCCAGCATATGCTCGCTGGCGCAGATGTGATAGCGCAAGCGCAGACAGGCACCGGCAAGACCGCAGCATATGCACTACCGATTATCGAGAATATCGACATCAACCTACGACACATCCAAGCGTTGGTGTTAGCGCCCACCCGTGAGTTGGCCGTGCAGGTCGCTGCAGCATTCAAGGTTTACGCCAAACACCGCGGCAATTTAAACATCGTCGCGATTTACGGTGGTCAACCGATCGAACGGCAGTTCCGCTCATTGTCAATGGGTGCTCACGTGGTAGTGGCCACACCAGGCCGCCTGATTGATCATATAAATCGTGGCACGATTTCGTTGACCAATGTCAAGGTTATTGTCCTTGACGAAGCAGACGAAATGCTTGCCATGGGCTTCATCGACGATGTTGAACGAATCTTGGCAGTGTTGCCAAAACCACATCAGACGGCATTGTATTCGGCAACCATGCCCGAAGCAATTTCGAATTTGGCCAAGCGTTACATGACCAACCCGGCCCGGATTGCCATCGCTGCCAGTCAGCGCACTGCTGAATTGGTCGAGCAACGCGTCTACGAAGTCTACCCCAACGATCGTTTCGAAGTATTGTCACGCTTGTTACAATTCGAAGAACCCGGCGCGGCGATGATTTTTTGCCGTACCCGCAACGACGTTGACCAATTGGGCGAGAAGCTCACCGCCCGCGGCTTCAATTGCGACACTCTCCACGGCGAATTGTCTCAGACCCAACGCGATCGCGTCATGCATCGCTTCCGTACCGCCCAAAGCCAAATTTTGGTTGCCACAGACGTTGCGGCTCGTGGGCTCGATGTCGATCACGTGACGCACGTGATCAACTTCGAAATCCCACCCGACCCCGAAGTCTATGTCCACCGGATTGGTCGTACCGGTCGCGCAGGGCGCTCCGGTATTGCGATTTCGATTATCACCCCTCGTGACCGCTTTGTGATGCGCACGATTCAGCGCATGACGAACGCCACGATTACGCCACATACCATCCCCGCCCTTGCCGACCTCAACAAACGGCAACGGTCACGGTTGGCCAAACAAGTGGCGGACACCGTCGAAGCCCATGATTTGGTGCTCGAGAAGTCACTCTTGGCCCAACTCGCCGAGCAATTTGACAGCGAAACCATCGCCGCCGCTGCGTTGCGGATTGCCTTTGGCAATGTCCTCAACGAAGTAACGCATGATCCGCTCGCCAAGTCGATGAGTGTCGCCAGCCAAAACTTCGAACCCCGCAACTCGGTCAGCAACAGCGGACCAGCCCGTTCGTCGTCAATGAATCGCGACAACGTGCGCTTGATTATCGACATCGGTCGCGATCAAGGCGTCCGCCCCGGCGATATCGTCGGTGCCATCGCCAACGAAGCCAAGATTCCCGGTCGTTTGATTGGCGGCATCGAGCTCCACGATGGATTCTCGTATGTCAATGTGCCACAGCGCGATGCCCGTAAGGTCATCGAAGTGCTCAACCATGCCACGATTCGTGGTCGCCGCATTCGCGCCAACTTGGCCACCCCCGCCACCCGTAAATCCTAATATCAGCCCGCATGCTGGTAGCGCCCACCCCGTCACCTGTGTGTGACGGGGTGGTTTTTTTGCAAAAAACCATCCCTCAGCCCGAGAAATTGCCAATACCAACACATAAATCTGGTAGGATGAAACTATCCACTTTGCAAAGGAGCAGACAATGGGTCAATTACGCCCCACCGGATTACGTACCGAATACCTTGAATCACCACGTGGGATTACTGTAGCGCAGCCACGCTTGAGTTGGCACCTCGCAGGTGACGGTCACGATCGCCGCCAAACGGCCTATCAAATCCGCGTCGCCACCAACCCCAAATCACTCAAACAAGACAAAATCGAATTGTGGGATAGCGGCAAAATCAGCAGTGACTTGCAACCTGCCATCCGCTATGCCGGACCAGCCTTGGCCAGTGGTGTAACCGCCTATTGGCAAGTACGCATCTGGGATGAAAGCGATACCCCTTCGGCATGGAGTAGTAGCCATTTTTGGCAACAGGGACTCAGCGAATCTGATTGGGCCGCTGCCGCCTGGATAGCCTACCCGACCCCCAAAGATGCCGGCGAACTGAGTCAACCCGTGGCCATGCTCCGCCATCAATTCGACTTGCCCAGCAAACCGGTCAATGCGACATTGTATGCCTCGGCACTGGGATTGTACGAGATTCAACTCAATGGACAGGTCGTCGGTGATCGCGTACTCACCCCCGGCTGGAGCGATTACAACCACCGCGTGATGTACCAAGCCTTTGATGTCACCAGCCTGCTCCAACGCGATAGCAATGCCATTGCCGCTATGATTGGCGACGGCTGGTATTGTGGCTATTTGGGCTTCGAAAACAACTTCTCGCGCTATGGCGACTTCCCCGCCTTGCGCTGTCGCCTCGATGTTACCTGCGCCGATGGCAGCATCCATACCATTACTAGCAATCCCCAATGGCGCGCCAACAACGGCCATATCCGCGCCGCGGATTTTTATATGGGCGCGAGTATCGACTATACCCGCATCCCGCATGGCTGGGAACAAGTGGGCTACCCCGATCAGGCCTGGCACCTCGTCCAAGTGGTCAACTATGCCGGCGTGATGAGTCCCGATACTTCGCCACCGTTGCGCATTATCGAGACATTGCCGGTGCAACGAGTCACCCAACCCGCCCCCAAAGTCTATATCGTCGATTTCGGGCAAATCTATGCCGGCTATATGCGCCTGCACGTGCATGGCAAACGGGGCCAAAAAATCACCATTCGCTATGGCGAAATCTTGAATGGCGATGGCTCGCTCCATACCATCAATCTGCGCGCTGCCAAGCAAACCGACGTCTTTATCCTAGACGGCGAATCACGCTGGATTGAGCCCAACTTCACCTACAAAGGGTTTCGCTATGTCGAAATCAGCGGACTCGACAAACCACCCCAACCCGAAGACATCAATGGCTGCGTCATGCATGTCGATGCCCCGCTCACCGGTGAATTTCGCTGTGCCGACCCCTTGCTCAATCAACTCTGGAAAAACATTCGCTGGGGTCAACGAGGCAACTTCCTCAGCGTCCCTACCGACTGCCCGCAACGCGACGAGCGCTTGGGCTGGACCGGCGACATGCAAATCTATGTACGCACCGGCATCTACCAGATGGACTGTGCGGCCTATCTCACCAAATGGATGCGCGACGTCCGTGATGGCCAACACGAATCAGGCGCATTCCCCGACGTCGCCCCCCGGATTGTGGTCCAAGCCGAAGGTGCCCCCGCTTGGGGTGATTGTGGCGTCGTCGTACCATGGACGTTGTGGCGCATGTATGGCGACACCGAATTCATCGACGAAAACTGGGATGCCATGGAAAAATGGATGGCATTCTTGCACGACACCAACCCCAATCTGCGTCGCCTCAATCGCCGCGGCAACGACTATGGCGATTGGGTGGCCATGGATTCGCATACCGCCCGTGACCTCATCGGTACCGCCTATTGGGCCCAAGACGCCACCCTGCTCGCCCAAATGGCCACGGCCACTGGACGCACTGCGGCAGCCGCCAAATACCATGATTTGGCACAACGCGTCCGCCAAGCCTTCTGTGAAGCGCATGTCTCGCCCGAAGGGGCGGTGATTGGCGACATTACCAGCGTTCATCCCCATTTGGTGCATCTCAATATGCAACTCAATGGCGAAACCCAAACCAACTACGCCTTGGCGTTAAACTTTGACCTCATCCCAGCCAACACCGTCAGCTATGCCACCGATCGCTTGATTCGTGACATCGTACGCCGTGGCAATCACCTCTCGACCGGGTTTGTGGGCACCATGCACCTGTTGCCCGCCCTCACCAAGGGTGGCGCCACCGAAATGGCCTACCGGCTGCTCCGCCAACAAAGCTTCCCGTCGTGGCTCTACCCCGTCACCCAAGGCGCCACCACCATGTGGGAGCGCTGGGATTCGTGGCACCACGAATTCGGCTTACAAACCCCCACCATGAATTCCTTTAACCACTTCGCCTACGGCTGTGTAGGCGACTGGATGATGCGCACCATGATTGGGATTTGTGATCACCCCGATGCCCCTGGCTTCCGGACTGCCCTCATCGCGCCCCAACCGGGTGGCGGCCTCAGCTACGCCAAAGGGAGCTATACGTCACAATTTGGTACCTACAAATCAGGCTGGAAAGTCAAAGGCACCCTGCTCCAACTCGACGTGACCATCCCTGCCGGCTGTAGCGCCGAAGTACATATTCCCTGTGACGATCCCAAGAGCATCCGGATTGACGGCAAAAAAGTAACCGCCACACCCGCAAATGGCGTTGCCATCGTTACTTTGGGCTCGGGTGAATATGCCATCACCAGCCATTGGACTGCCCCCACCACCGCTATTTCCGTCCTCGCGTAAACCCCTTCCCCGCCCACTACATGGCTAAGGCCCTCTAGTGGGCGGCACGCATGTCGACACATATCACTTGTATCTGGTTGCAGGTGGTATGTGTCGTTTTTGCTTGTGCTAAAATATTTCAAATTTTATTGAACTATTTTTGCGGCCAAAAAATCACACCCCACCCCGTATCCCACCTTGTTGCGCAGTTTCACACAAATAGCCATCTATTGTTATTGTTGCCGAGAGTATTCCATATGTTGTTTTTTGCTTGTGCTAAAATATTTCAAATTTTGTTGAACTATTTTTTGCGGCCAAAAAATCACACCCCACCCCGTATCCC
>CAISXI010000095.1 GCA_903889425.1 uncultured Roseiflexaceae bacterium
CCGACTATGTGCTGGCCGAGACCGGCCCAGACGACAAACGCGAAAAAGTCATCCTCGCCGCCAGCCTAGCCGAAAAAGTCCTCGGTGAAGGACATACCATCCTCGCCACCTACACCGGCAGCCAACTCACCGACGCCCGCTACACCCGCTTGTTTGATGGGGTACCTGGCCCCGGCGATACCCCTGACCTCAGCCAAGGCTACCTCGTCATCGGCGACGACTTCGTCTCACTCGACGACGGTACCGGCATCGTGCATATTGCCCCCGCCTATGGCGACCTCGATGTGGGTCGCAAACACGGCTTACCGACCCTCTTTTCAGTCGATTTGAATGGCAACACGATGGCTCAGTTCGAGTCACTCGGCTTCGCCAACCTGTTTTTCAAGGCGGCCGACCCGGTCATCACCAAAGTGCTCAAAGAGCGGGGCGATTTGTTCAAAAGCGCCCGCGTCAAGCACACCTACCCCTTCTGTTGGCGCTGCAAAACGCCACTGTTGTTTTTTGCCAAACCCAGCTGGTACATCCGCACCACCGCCCTCAAAGATCGCTTGGTTGCCACCAACCAAGAAGTGCAATGGGTGCCAGAGCACATCAAAAACGGCCGCTTTGGCAATTGGTTGTCCAACAACATCGACTGGGCCATTAGCCGCGAACGCTATTGGGGCACCCCGTTGCCCATCTGGATTTCGGCCGACGGTCTCCACAGCGAATGTATCGGCTCGGTAGCCGAACTTTCGGACAAAGTGGGCCGCTCATTGAGCGACCTCGACTTGCACCGCCCCTATGTCGACGAAATCACCTGGGAAGATCCCGTCCACGGCACCATGCGCCGCATCCCCGATGTGGCCGACTGCTGGTTTGACTCGGGCGCCATGCCGGTGGCACAGTGGCACTACCCCTTCGAAAACAAAGAACTGTTTGAGAAGTACGCCGGCCAAGCCGACTACATCTCGGAAGCCATCGACCAAACTCGGGGCTGGTTCTATACCTTGCACGCCGTATCGACGTTGCTGTTTGACCGTCCCGCCTTCAAAAACGTGATTTGTTTGGGGCACATCCTCGACGGCAAAGGCGAAAAAATGTCCAAGTCCAAGGGCAATATCGTCAATCCGTGGGACATCATCAACGAATTCGGCACCGATGCCGTGCGCTGGTACATGTTTGCCTCGGCGCCGCCCTACAACCCCCGCCGCTTTTCGCGCGAGCTCATCGGCGACATGTTGCGCCAATTCACCTTGACCCTCTGGAACACCTATTCGTTTTTTGTGACCTATGCCAACCTCGATGGCTGGACCCCTGCCGGCCTGCTCAACGCCGACGGCAGCCTGACCCTCGACATCGCCACCCTCAGCAACCCACTCGACCGCTGGGCCTTGGCCCGCCTCGACAATTTGGTGCGTACCGTCACCACCGAACTCGACGGCTACGACATCCATGCTCCCGCCAAAGCCATTGAGCGCTTCGTCGAAGAAATGTCCAACTGGTACGTGCGTCGCAGTCGTCGACGCTTCTGGAAGACCGCCAACGATGCCGACACCCAAGCCGCCTATGCCACCTTGTATACCTGCTTGGTCACGTTGAGTAAGCTCCTCGCCCCATTCATGCCCTTTATGGCCGAGGAAATCTACGCCAATTTGGTGCTCAGCAAAGCCCCCAACGCCAGTAATTCGGTGCACATGGCACCCTGGCCGGTAAGTGTGCCAGCTTGGAGCGACGACGCCCTGGTACAAAGCATCGACGTGGTGCAAACCATTGTCGGCTTGGGCCGGGCTGCCCGCCGCAGTGCCGCCACCAAAATCCGCCAACCCCTGCCCCTCATGCTGGTGCGCGTCCCCACCAATGTGGCGGCCAGCCTGCCCGCCTTTGAAGGTGACCTGCGCGAAGAGCTCAACGTCAAAGCGGTACGTTGGCTCGAAACCGGCGCCACCTTCATCGATTACCGCTTCAAGCCCAACTTGCGCGTGGTCGGCAAAAAATACGGCAAACTGGTACCGGCCTTGACCGAAGCCCTCAAAGCCCTCGACAACGACAGTGCCCGCGCCCACGCCATCGCCGTCGAAAACGGCCAGTCGTTTGATCTGGTGGTCGATGGCCAAACTCTGACCATTGCCCCCGACGAAGTACTGGTCGAGACCTCGTCACCCGATGGGTATGCCGTCGCCGAAGAAAACGGCGTCCTGGCCGCCCTCGATACCACCCTCACCCCCGATTTGGTGGCCGAAGGCATCGCCC
>CAISXI010000096.1 GCA_903889425.1 uncultured Roseiflexaceae bacterium
CACCGAAACATTGTCGTATGGGATGTTGATATATGCTTTTAGTGTATTTGTGGTTCCGCTTGAGCAGGCATTTGGGTGGTCACGGGCCACCATTACGGTGGCAGTGACGGCGTCGCAATTAATTGCCGGGTTGTTGGCGTGGCCGATTGGGGTGTGGCTCGATCGCCATGGCGCGCGCTGGTTGATGACGGCGGGGGCGTTGTGGTGCGGGTTGTGGTTCGGCTTGTGGGGCTTTGTCACGGAGCCGTGGCAACACGTGGTAGTCTGGTTGGCGCTGGGCGTGGGGATGGCAGCGGTATTGTATGAGCCGGCGTTTGTGGTGGTGGCCAATTGGTTCAACCGCAAGCGCAGTCTGGCGTTGACGGTGCTGACCTTTGTGGCAGGGTTTGCGATTATCATCGCCACACCTACCACCGAATGGCTGATTCGCACATCGGGCTGGCAGATGACCACGTGGGTGTTTGCGGCGGTGATGGTGGTGGTGATTGCGCCATTACACGGAATTTGGTTACGGCGGCGTCCTAGTGACGTCGGACAATTTGTGGATGGTGCGCCAGAGGCTATTGTGGGCCCGGTGGTATCGATTCCTGCGGTCAAAGTCATCGAAGTCTTGCGTGACCGTGGCTTTTGGTTGTTGACGCTGGCGTTTTTTGTATCGACGTGTGCGCTGGTGGTGATGCTCCAAACATTTGTCCCCTACTTGATTGATACGGGCTATACGGCCCAACAAGCGGCATGGTATGCGGCAATTGCGGGGTTTTTGGCGTTGCCGAGTCGCTTGTTTTTTACGCCACTAGGGGCGGTGGTGTCACGCCAAGTGATTGCCACGGTGCTATGTGTGATGCAGAGCCTGGCGTTGGTGGCGTTGATGGTATTGCCGGGGGATTGGGGGGTGTGGAGCTGTATCGTGTTGTTTGGCTTGAGCTTTGGGGCGATTACGCCGGCGCGGGCGGCGTTGTTTGCCGACCGCTTTGGGGTGGCGGCCTATGGTGCCATCAGTGGTGTGCTGGCGTTGTTGTTGACGGCGGCTCGGGCAGTGATGCCCCTCGCCGTCGAAGTGGTACGGCCGCTGGTAGGGAGCTACCGCCCGATTTATGTGGTGGTGGGGTTGGTCACGGCGCTGGGCGCGTTGGTGATTTTGTTAGTGGTACCGCATAAAGTGACGACCTGAAAAAATAAGCCCTAAAAAACACCCCCACGTGCAATACACGTGGGGGTGTGGTGTGTGGGAGTTAGGCCAAGGCGGTGAGGGCGTCGATGAGGCGATCGACTTCTTCGGTGGTGTTGTAGTGCACCAAGCCGATGCGGACCATGCCGCCGAGCTCTTCGAGGCCGAGGCGCTCGGTCAAATTGACGGCGTAGTAGTTGCCGTCCCACACAAAAATCCCTTTGGCGGCCAAGGCTTCGGCCACTTCACGGGGGGTGTGTTTGGCCATGCGGATGGCGACGGTGGGGGTGCGGCTCCCAAAGCGCTCGCTGTCGGTAATGCCATAGAAGCTCAAGCCGGGGATGGCAAGCAAGCGCGGAATCATATAGTCGCTGAGTTCACGCTCATAGGCTTGGATGGCGGTCATGGCGTGGGTCAGGGCCTCGCGGCGGGTGGCAAAGGGGGTGCCGGCATCGCGGTTGCCTACTTCGGCGAGGTAATCGACTGCAGCGGTAATGGCAGCCATGATTTCGTGGTTTTTGGTGCCTGTTTCCCAGCGACCAGCGGTATCTTCGCCAGCGGGGCGGACTTTGTAGGGCTTGAGGCGATCGAGGTGTTCGCGCTTGCCGTAAATCGTACCGCTATGGGGGGCAAAGAATTTGTAGGGTGAGCATGCCAAAAAGTCGACGTCGAGGGCTTTGACATCGATGGGGGCATGGGGGGCGTAGTGGACGGCGTCGACAAAGACCATGGCACCGACGGCTTTGGCCATTTTGACCACTGCCGGGATGTCGTTGATGGTTCCGACGGCGTTGGAGGCGAAGCCGACGGCGACCAACTTGGTTTTGCTGGTGATTTTGCGGGCAAAGTCTTCCATATCGAGGGTGCAGTCTTCGACATCGACATCGACTTCGTTGACCACAATCCCCAATTCACGCAAGGCCAGCCAAGGGGCGACGTTGGCGTCGTGGTCGAGACGGGTGATGACGATTTCGTCGCCGGCGCTGAGTGATTGACCGATGGCGCGGCTAAGGCCAAAGGTGAGTGAGGTCATGTTTGGCCCAAACATGATTTCGTCGGCGCCACATCCGAGCAAATCGGCCATGGCTTGGCGTGAATCTTCGATGATGGCGTCGGTACGATTGCTGGTCAAAAACGCCCCGTGGGTGTTGGCGTTGGAGTGGCGTAAATAATCGCTAATGGCGGTGATTACGCGCTCGGGGACTTGGGTGCCGCCAGGTCCATCAAAAAAGACGGCTGGTTGATTGTTGACTTGCTCGCTCAGCGCCGGAAATTGGCTCCGGGCCCATGATGCATCAAACGACATGATACTATTCTCCTTCGTGGTTGTGTTGCTATTGTAACGCAGAAAGCGCCGACGTGTCACACGATTGTGCAACACGCCGGCGCGAGTACGGGGGATTAGTTTTGGGTTAATACCAGGATTGCAGGGACGCGATCGACCATCCAGAAACTAATTGCCAGCCCGATGATGGTGCTGCCCATGGCCCAGGCCGCAAGCAACCACACCGCACTCAACCACCACCCCACCAACAAAAAGTAGACGGCCCGGATGAGGAAGTTGTACTGAGGCGTCGTGACGACGCTCACGGCACCTTGGGCGTCAACAACGGTTTGGACATTGCGGGCGCGCAAGGTGGTGACTTGGGGTAGGCTGTTGAGCATCACCAATCCGAATGGCAACCCGACGACACTCACACAAAGTACCCATGCGACTACTGTCCAGATCCCGCTCAACCACCAACCGACTGCAACAAACCAGATAATCCGCAGGATGATGTTGGGGGATTCATTGATATTTACCGTTGTCATGGAAGCTCCTATTAAAAATTAAGCACGCCTATAATAACGCAAAGTCATGATTTTTTGTTGCAGGGGGCATAGAGAGCCGCAGCAGGGGGCATGGAGCGCCGCAGCAGGCTGCGGCTGGACGGTATATAATCAAAGTATCCACTTTTTGTAAAACACGTGATATGCAAGGGAGCATGATGATGACGCAGATTAGTATTATTTTGAATCCATGGGCTGGTCGTGGCAAAGCGGGCCGGCGCCGCCCCGAATTGGTCAAGGCGCTTGATGATGCAGGCGTCAGCTATGAGTTGTTGTTGACCAATGCCCGTGGCCACGCCACCGAGCTGGCTCGTGATGCCGTCGTGCGTGGTGCCGATGTAGTCGTCGCCATTGGTGGTGATGGCACGCTCAACGAAACAGTCAATGGACTGTATCAAGGCAACCAACAAACGGGACGCAAGGCGGCCTTTGCGGTGATTCCTTTGGGCACAGGCAGTGATTTTGTCAAAGTGCTCGAAACGGTGAAGGCCGATGACATCGCTGGTGGGATTGCCCGCCTGCAAAACCCCAAACGCCGCCCTATCGATTTGGGCTTGGTCGAGATTGCCGGGCAAGGATCGCGTTTGTTGCTGAATGCCGTGGGGATTGGCTTTGATGCCCAGGCCGCTGCCGAAGCGCTCAAGATTAAATGGGTGACGGGTTGGCCAGTTTATTATATTGCGATTGCGCGGGCATTGATGAACTACAAAGCCTTCCCGATGCGGATAAATTTCAACAACGAAACGCTCGAACGCCCAATGATGTTTGCTACGATTGCCAACG
>CAISXI010000097.1 GCA_903889425.1 uncultured Roseiflexaceae bacterium
CGACGTACCACTCAATCTCAATGCCAGTGGCTTGCTTACCCATGCGTTTTTGTATAGCGGCACCGCCGCCCATCGCCAATGGGTACTCGATTACATCCGCACCTGGGCGGCCCGGGCTGACGCCAATGGCGGTATCATCCCCGATAACGTGGGGCTCAGTGGCCAGGTTGGCGAATACCTCGATGGTAAGTGGTGGGGCGGCTATTATGGTTGGCGCTGGCCGCACGGCTTTATGACCATCATCGAGCCCATCACCAACGCCTGTATGAATGCCCTACTGATGACCGGCGACGACACTTGGCTCCAACTCGCCCGCCAACAACTCGATGCCAACTGGGCGCTCGGACGGGACGTCGACGGCACCTTTATGGTGCCCTACCGCCACTTCGATGCAGGCTGGGGCGACTACCGCACACCGTTGCACAAATACCCGATTTATCTGTGGTATGCCTCACTGGCCGACCAAGACTTGGCACGGGTCATGCGCATCCCCCGCCAAAGCGATTGGAACGAGATTAGCGTGGGGTCAGGCAAACACTACATCAACAACACTCTGCCGTGGTTCCAATACATCCAAGGCCAATTTCCCGACTACCCCAGCCAAATCCTCGCCGCCAACCAGCAACTCGTCAGCGACCAATTAGCCAAAATGTACTCGCCCATCGGTGATCCGCACCAGTGGCACGACATCAGCAACCTCGACATCAGTGGTCTCAACATCAACATGCACGTCGACCCCATCCATGCCTGGCAAGAGCTGACCCCCGTCTGCGTGGAAGGGCTGTTGCAATTGACCCTCGGCGCCCCCATGCACATTTCGCACGGCGGCCTGCAATTCGCCCAAGTGCGCTACTACGACAACAACCGCCGCCGCCCGGGGTTACCGCAGGGGGTATCGGCCTTAGTTTCGCATTTTGATAAAAAAACAATCACGCTGACAGTGGTGAATAGCGACACCGTACATCCGCAATCCGTCAGCATCCAAGCCGGCAGTTTCGCCGAACATCAGATTACCCACGTCACTTGGGGCGAAAATCATGTCGCCGTCGCTAGTCAGTGGCTCGACGTCGAAATCGCCCCCGGCAGTGGCGCCACGCTCACCCTCACGGTGCAGCGTTACCAGCATGCCCCGAGTTATGTCACGCCGTGGCACGACCCACGGAGTGATGATCAATTGATTCGTAGCCGACAAGCCTAAACGAGGATCGTATGCAATACAGCACGCTTGGGCGTACCGGCTGGCGCGTGTCACGGCTGGGTTTGGGTGGCGCCGCCATCGGCAATGAATTTGGTGATGTACCTGAAGCCCAAGCCACCCGCGTCATCCACGCCGCCATTGATGCGGGCATCAATTACCTCGACACCGCGGCGCAGTATGGCCTCGGCGAAAGTGAGCGCCGCTTTGGAGTGGCGCTCAAAGGCAAACGCCAGCAGGTTTATTTGGCGACCAAAGCGGTCATGCGGGGTACCCCCTACGATTACGCCACCACCATGGCCAGCGTCGAAGCCAGCCTACAACGCCTCCAGACTGATTACATCGACTTGATTCAGCTTCATGAAGCCGAAACCACCACCTTTGACGTCGCCATGAACGGCTGTATTGCCGCCTTCCTCGACCTCAAAAAAGCCGGTAAAATCCGCGCCATTGGGGTCAATGGCCGCGATTTATCTGTGTTAGTGCCCTATATCCAGACTGGGCAGATCGACACGGTGTTGACGTTTTGTCGTTATATGCTGATTGACACGACGATGCAGGGTGATTTTTTTGCGTTGACACGGGCCCACCACATGGGGGTCATCAACGGCAGCCCCTTGGGTATGGGGATTATGACAGACACGCCGGCGCCTTTTTTGCGCGACGACCACGAATTACTGGCAGAGACCGAACGGCGCAAAGCCCAAATCGTCCATTTACGCCAACCCGGCCCGCACGGTTTTGTTGAGCCGGCCATGCGCTATAGCCTGACTTGTGACGATATCACCGTGACGCTGACGGGGGCGGCTGTCCCTGAACAATTGACGCGCAACATTGCCTTTTGTGATGGTCACGGACCAAGTGATGAGGAGCGCGCCAGCGTGCATGCCTTGTTTGCCGGTCAGCGCTTGTTTTTGTAGTGCGGCAAACAGGCTACAATGGCAGTAACTGCCAATCACAATTGTGTCATCCAAAGGCTTATGCATGCGCCAACATACTTTGACCATCTGTGAATCACGCCCCATCGGCAACCTACATTGGGTGGCCTTTGAGGCCGCAAATATTGCCGCCAACTGGCAGCCTGGTCAATATCTCCAAATTTTGTGTGATGATCCGCAACACCCGCAACGTCACCTGTTGCGGGCTAGCTTCCCAGCAGTCGTCGATGCCAAACTAGCACGGATTGGGCTTGTCATTGCGCCACAGACAGACGAAGGCTGGCGCTGGCTAGCCCAACAAGCCGTCGGCAGCCCGGTGTGGTGTCATGGACCACATGGCAAATTACCACAACCACTCAATGACCGTGGCACGGCCTTGTGTATCGGCCAAACCGAGGGGACGATTCGGCTGCTGGGCATGGTCAATGCCTTGCAACAACGCCACACCAGCGTCACGTTGATTGCCGGCGACATGTCCCCCCAATGGTATGTACCACCCCAATTATTACCGACCGATGTAGAATATCTGGCTGGACCCGAGAATATTTTGCGGGTGGCCGAAAAACGCTTGCCCGAATTAATCCGCTGGGCAGATCAGATTTTTATTGCGGCGAGTGCCCCTATGGCCACCACGCTGGTGCAAATGATCCGCCAGATTCGCCTACGTGGCGGCAAATATGTAGCCACCGCCATGCCCACGACCTCGTTGCCGTGTGCGAGTATGGCGTGCCAACAATGCCGCGTCCAGACGAGGCACGGTCCGCGCTTGGCATGCCAGGTTGGGCCGTGGTTTGGCGTGCATGTATTATAGAAAATAGTCACTGCATACCAACAGCCCACACAACATTGCAGTTGTGTGGGCTGTTTTCACCGCATAAATAGCACTTGTTACAGCACAATTCCTCGTTTGCGAATTTCTTGGGC
>CAISXI010000098.1 GCA_903889425.1 uncultured Roseiflexaceae bacterium
GGCACTCCTTCGGTGAGGGCGACGGTCAGGGCAGCCAAGGCATTCCAGACATTGAAATCGCCGGTTAATTTGAGGTGGACGGCTCGATTGCCCCAGTGTGATTCGAGGTCAAAAAATAACCCTGCGGCACTGCTCACCACATTGCGCGCCCGCACATCTGCCGGGGCATGCACGCCATAGGTCAGGCGCGTGGCGCGTAAGGGTGCGGCGGCAAGGAATAATTTGTGGTGGGGGTCGTCGACATTCACGATAGCGGTTTTGGATTGCTTGAGGGGGGCATCGCTGGCATCGGCCAACATCTCGAACAAGCGCATTTTGTCGGCCCGGTATTGGGCGATGCTGCCATGGAAGTCGAGGTGCTCGCTAGTGACATTGGTGAGCACCGCCACATCAAAACCACTACCAGCCAAGCGTTGCCAGCGAGCCGACAATGCGTGTGAGGTTGATTCGAGGATGGCGTGACTACAGCCGGCGGCTACCATTTGTTGGAGCATAGCCTGGATTTCGGGGGCTTCGGGAGTACTTTGACGGGTAGCATTGGCCCACAGTTTGTCGGCAACTTTGAAATCAGCGGTGCCCACCAATCCCGAACGCCGCCCGGCCACATCGAGGGCTTTGGCGGTGAGGTAGGTGGTGGTAGTCTTGCCGTCGGTGCCAGTAATCCCCACTACACGTAATTGTTGACCGGGGTAGCGGGCCAGGGCGGCAGCCACATGCCCCAAGGCAGGGCGGGCATTGGCTACTCGTAGGGCGGCAACGCTAATCTGATCGTCATAGGCGGGGTCTTCGTAGATGACGGCCACCGCGCCACGGACAATTGCGTCGGCGATATGGCTATGCCCGTCAATATGGAAGCCGCGATAGGCCACAAAAATCGCCCCCGGTGTGACCTGGCGTGAATCGTAGACAATCGTCGCCACCGCCACCTGCATATCACCACGAGTGGCCAATACATCAGGAATCGTGGTAGTGGCCTGGGCAAATGACATGGGTGGTTGATTCATCGCAATATTGCTCCCTTATTTAGCCATCAACATTGAGTAATTGTTTGAGCGTCGGTAATACGGTCTGGGCCACAAGTCGCGCCCCGGCTTCGCTCAAATGCACGCCATCGACCACTAAATGGAAGCCTCGTTCATCGGTAATCTGGGCATACGTCGTCGCGCCCCGTTGGATGTTCCATTCATCACGGGCCACCTGGAGCAGGTGATATTTGGGACCATTACGGGGGTCGGTACGCATCGTAGCCACAAAAGCAGCCCGCACATCGACCACGGGGAGATGGAATTGGGCGGCGAGTCGCTGTACCACATGCACATAGCCGTCGAGTAAGGCCTGACCTGGGGTATCGGGGATTTCGTCAATCGTGGTTTGGGTAAACAACACCACAGCGATCCCCGCGTGTTGCAATCGTTGAATAATCCCCGTATAAAAGGCTTCAAAGGCGGGAATATCAATTGCCACGGGGATTTTTTTGGCGGTACGGTAATAAAACCGGCTAATCGGCTCACCATACGCAGTGCCAAAATCATTCAACCCAATCATAATACTCACCAAATCGGGTTGGTGGGCAATCACGTCAGCATCAAGACGCATCAGCAGATTGTAGGTGGTATCGCCATCGATACCGTGATTTACGACATCGACACCTGGCAAGTCTACTCGTAACATATCGACATAGGATGAACCAATCCGACCTTGGGTGATACTATCACCAAAACAAATTAATCGTGGCATAACCGTTTTCACTCATTTACAGTACATACTTTATGCCTACATTATGCCATAAAACCCCGCCCAAGGCACTGCTTGGGCGGGGAATCGGCGTAGCAATTACACCCGAGCGACGGTTGGTTTGTATTCGAGGGCGTGCAAAAACACTTGCTCTAAGATATCGAGTGATCGTCGATCCGCCGAATCAATAGTTGCAAAGGTACGTGATACTTCGAAATACCAGCGCACCATGGCATGCATTTGATGGCGCTCTATCCCATGAATCGGCAAGGCGGTCAATAGCCATTTACATTCACGTTCGATGATTTCGACCGCCCGCAAGCGCAACGCCGTTTGCACCAATCGGTGCATCCGGCGTGGCGATTCGAGGAACATTTTTTGTTGAAATTCTACGGCATCAATGCGTTCGGGATTATAGCCCATCTGCACAAAATTCCGTTCGAGTTGTTGCGAAACAGTTTTGCAGATAATATCAGCACGGCGATCAAGTTCTGTCGCAACGCGGTTGCCACTATTGATCAACCAATCTTCGAGTGCGCGCATATGGGATTGCTCCTTTGCCGATACAACGGGTTATTGCATACCAAATCGTACCCGGCCACTGAGATTAAGACGGTTGGTGGTGAGCATATTGGGCAACGAAAGACTCGCAAGCTCATCACTTATTACGAGGGCAGATTGACTAGCAGCCACAAAATCATCCCCGAGATACGTACCAGGCATCCGCCGACATAATTCGGGGTTATCGACAAAGGCTTTGCCTGCATACCCAAAGCGCAAACCATGATGATGCAGCGACACCACCAATTGACCGATTTGTTGCAACGGCACCACGTGATCAATCATTGAAGCCGACAGTACCACAACCGCAGGTGCTTGCGTCAACAAAAATTCACTCAGCCCTTGAATGCTTACATTGGGACCCATATAAACCACGTCCCAGGCTTGTTGTTCCATTAATAGTGCAAAGACCATTGAGCCAATGTCATGTTCATCGCCGGTACCTGCACCACAAATCAAGCGGGTGCCATTCCCAAATGGTGCATGTACTTGTAAGAGACCTGCTAGCCGTTGGCGTACAAATTGCACCGCCACTTGTACTTGCACCGTACAATTCTCGCCGTACATCCAACGATTCCCGAGATCATCCAAGATTGGTAATACAACATCATATAAAAGGACATCGATAGGGAACAAGGTAATCGCCGTATTCATCAAGGCATGGGCTTGACGCATATTGGCGGTCATCAAGGCATCAGCAATCTGGTGGCGTAAATCAGGCCAACCTGCATCACTAATATGCATTTGGGGGCGCACAGCGGCCGACACTGGAGCAACTGTGGATTCTTCGGTAGGATCAGCGTGTAATAAGGATACTGCTTGGCTGATCGCAATCCCATCCTCAGTCGCTTTTTTTAACCATTTGATTATTTCGATATCACGCTGCGAATACAAACGATGTCCATGATCAGTACGTGTCGGCTGAGGCACGCCATAGCGTTGCTCCCATGCCCGCAATGTCGAAACATTGACTTGAGTTTGTTGTACTACTGCCTTAATGTTGTAGCGTGCAGTGTCGGAAAAGGCAAGTAAGTGTCGGATTTGATCAATCATCGACCACCTCA
>CAISXI010000099.1 GCA_903889425.1 uncultured Roseiflexaceae bacterium
AGCTTGGCCTTGCTTAGTACGGGGAAGGTGATTGCATGGGGTGGTAATGGATCTTTCCAAATCGCTGTTCCTGCAACCCTTTCCGATGTGATTTCAATCGCTGCTGGACGGTATTGTTCGGTGGCACTCAAATCCGATGGTACTGTCGTGGCATGGGGCGACAAACAATACAATACGTTCGCTCCCAAAGTAACCAATGGAGTGGGCGCTGTCGCCTCGGAATACAATCACTCCATTGCCGGCTTACGCAATAGCGGCATCGCAGTGGCTGGCCCCGATGTCTATTTGATTTACAAATCACGCACTCCCACGCTCACTGCCACCCGATAAGTCTCGTTTACCAAATCCCCCTCAGCACCATGAGTGCTGAGGGGGATTTTGTGTGCGCCTTGTAGCGTTCTGTACTGTGTATGTGCCACCACACCGAATCCACGGCGCAGATGCAATGGTCGACGTATCGATGTCAGTGCGCCGTGGAAAATCGCCCACGATCAATCGTCGTAGTAGGGGCGAATCATGCCGACGAATTCATGCGCCACTATTCGCCCTTGATAACGACAATCCTATTCAAACTCTACGATACTAAAGCTCTCGGGGATGTGTGAATCATACACGCCGTGTGCGTTGAGGCTCCAGCCCGGGTTTTGGGGCAATGGTGCCCCGTGCAAGCGCAACGCCTCAAAGCGCGAAAAATCGCAGCGCAATGTGCTCCCCACCGCAGGCGCCCCACTCCGCCCATTGAACATGAACGCCAAACTTTGCCACGGGATGGCTAGCTCGACCGTCCAGCCTTTGTCGACGTCACTGCTATCGTTGATGCTCCCCTGCACCTGTACCGCAGTCTGCAACCCAGGCATGTCGAAATCGAGGAAGCCCCAGCGCCGCCCGCGGGGATGCTTGCCAAAGCGCCCATCTTGGAAGCCGGCCAGCAAATCAACATCGCGGCTATACAAATCAAACTGGGGAGTGTCAAAGCGCCCACCCTTGCGATGAGCGTCTTGCCAAATAAAGAAGGCCTCGTACACCGTACCAAAGGCGTTGATTTCGAGTTCGTAATAACAATCGTCGCCACCGATAAATAATTCGACGTCGTTGTCAAACCAAATAAAACTATCGCGCTCGGTCATCGTGGCCGTCACAAACGGCTCTTCGATCCAATAGGCCACATAAAAGTGCGTGTCGTCGTATTGGCAGGCCACCCGCGTGTCGTAGTAGGCCGGCTCCCCACTCACCATGTCGACAAAGCGCGGCGAGCGCGTCACATTGCGCCAGACCGCCTTGCTCAGGTCGCCATCAACGGTAATCGGTTGCAGTGCTCGGGTGGCTTTGATACGGGTCAGTTTGTCAGGTGTTACCCCATAATGTGTCATGAAAAAAAACTCCTCGGCGCAGCGGTGAATATGTGAATATTGTAGTCTGAATCCCGCGCCAGCTCCGTGGCGCCCCACCGCGTGGTGCCCCACGGTCAAAACCTAATCGTTGGGCGGGGTCAGCTGTGCCAACATGCCACCATCGGCATGAATCGCTGCCCCCAGCACAAATCCAGCGTCGTCACTTGCCAGCCAGGTGATGACTTTGGCGATGTCGTCGGGTTGGCCGACCCGCCCAATCGGTTGGGCTTTGGCCCAGCCAGCGAGGCTGGCTTCGACCCCGGCGCCGTGGGCGATGTCGCTCCGCAACATGGGGGTGTCGATGGCGCCTGGCACGATACAATTGGTGCGAATCCCCTTGCGCCCATAGTCCATCCCCATTTGGCGCGTCAACGACACCACGCCCCCCTTTGACGCCGCATAGGCAGCGATATTGGTGGTGGTGGCAAACGAATGGGGTGAGGCCAAATTGATGATGCTCCCGCTCCCTTGGGTGAGCATGTGGGGCAGTACGGCATGACTACACAGATAAATACTACTGAGATTGACGGTGATGACGCGATTCCATTCGGCAAAGCTGGTTTCGTGCAACGGCTTGCTCAGCAAAATTCCCGTATTGTTGACCAACACATCGACGGTGCCGTAATGGGCGATGACTTGGTCAACCATGGCATTGACCGCCTGTTCGTCGCCTACATCGCAGGTGATGGCCAGGTGGTTGCTACCGCTACACATGGCGATGGTGGCGCTGGCGTTGACGCCATTGATGTCTGCCGCCACCACCCAATCCCCCATGCTGGCAAACCGCACCGCTGCGGCTTGGCCAATCCCCGACCCTGCGCCTGTGATAATGACCACACGTGACATATAAGACTCCTTTGGTGGTTACCCCTGCCCAAACAGGCGGTGTTGATTGTCGTGTAACAGTTGTTGGGCGATCTGGATGGCCTCTGCTTCACTCAAATAGCCCTCTGCCACTTCGGCATTGAGGGTACGGGTCAGCCATTGGCGGGTTTGGGCCGCAAAGCCGACTGTCTGGGTCGGCAAAAACGCATCGCCGCCGAATCCAAAGAGTTTGTTGATAGGCACACTATGGATCCACTGGCGCACAAATTCACTACTAGCACGGGGATTGATGCCCCATGCCCAACACAAATCCACATACACATTGGCGTAATGCTTGGCCATGCTTAGTAATTCGTGTTGGTAGGGGTAGCCGATGTGCATCAGCACAAAGGTGGTCGCTTGATGCTGTTTGATCAGCCCACTCAATTGCCCAGGCCGTACCCAATCGATGGGCATGGTGCGATTGCCGGCAAAATGCCCGGTATGGATTTTGATAGGCAATTTCAGGGTGGCCGCATGGCGGGCAACCTGGTCGAGCGCCCAGTCACCAATCAGACACGCTTCCAATTCACCCAGGTGCGCCCCACGCATTTTTTTCTCAAAAACAGACACAACAGCAACCTCATCGGGTAAGAGCCACGCCAAGGTGCGGTTGTAGGCGTGTTGGGTTTTGATGGCGCAGGCTTGGGGTGCGTTGTGGGTGATGACGTGCTGGATGGCGCGGGCATAATCGGCCAAACTGGTGATGGCAAAGCCCACGTCGGTCGCTAATTCGACGAAATCAATCGAGCCGTTGACCATGTTGCAGACGTTGATGTCGTACTGATAGACCCGCTTGTCGCCAGCCCCTGCTGGTGCTTCCCACGTAAATGCATCAATCTGGATGGTGGCCAAATTTGCCACCTGTTCGAGCAGGTATTGATACTGCCCGGGCTGGGTATAGGCCTGCTGGCGCGGTTGAGCCGCCACCAGCGCCTCGGCGCTGAGGGTATCGATGCCATACAAGATGCTGGCCGACAAGCGCACCGCTTCGGCATAGCCGGTGTGCTGGCAATCGGCCCAGTAGGGGGCAATCAACTGCCAGCGGGCGGCGATGTCGGGGTTGGCGGGGTCAAGGAAGGCTGCCAGGGTGGCGTAGTCACAGCCCGCACTAATCAAGTCGTGTTGGATGTAGGCGTTCAGCCCAAACAGCGCTACGATGATGTCGGGCGCACTCGCCACGTACTCCGCCGGCGTAATCAGATGCTCGTGGGTGTCGTAGATGGGCATCTGGGCGATGTGGTTGGCGAGAGTCTGTTTAGTCACAGATGCGCTCTTTTTGCCAGTGGAGCGATTCATCCCATGGCGACAAGCGCAGTTGTTGTTGTTGCCAGTAGTACTTGAGTGGGGTTTCGGGCCAATCGGCGTAGAGTTCGTCCCAGCTGGCGACGCGCATATGCGGCACGAGTGATTTTTCTTCGATGTCTTGGGCGGCGGGTTGGAAGCGGTAATCGCACGACAAGCGCACCACATCGGGGATTTGATTGGGCTGCGATTTGTGGAGCAAGCAACTATGGAAGGTCAGCACGTCGCCCATTTCGTAGTCGTGTTCGATCCACGGCAAATCGGTGTCGCACAAGTTGGTTTCGAGGTTGCCGGCTCCTTCGGCACTACGCACCGTCAGTACTCCCAAGTTGTGTGAACCATGGAGCACGGTCAAGCCGCCGAGGGTACGGGGCACATCGCCGACGGGCAACCAGCAGGTCCAGACCTGTTTGGTGCCTTGGATGTGGATAAAGTCTTGGTGCATGGGGGTGGGGCGGAACGACGGACAAGGCACCATCACCCGCGCTATGGTGCGCGGGTGGGGCAACACGGCGCTGTCAAACAAGGTTTGGTAGAGTTGGATGAGGCGGGGGTGATGTTGGAAGCGTTGAAACAATTCGCGGGTTTGTAAATCACGGTAAGCTTCTTCGGTGATGCCGGTGCCACCCCACGACTCGAGGTCGTGGACGGCTGTGGCATTGACGAGGGCGGCATCGCGGGGGGTATGTGGGTCGAGCCAGCCGCGGATGGCCACCACATCGAGTAATTCGTTGCGCAGCGCTTGCACGTCGGCCTTGGGGAGCAGTTGTTTGAAAAAAAGATAGCCATCGCTGGCCGCCCGGGCCTGCAAGGCCGCAGGATCGGCGAGTAGGTCACTCGAATCACGGAAACCGACGATGACATTGGGGGTGGCGTGCGTCATTGCAAAGCCCTTTCTGGTAGTGGAATTGCCAATATTGTAGCACTAATCTGTTCCTTCGCTGCACCGATATGCGTATCCGCACTGGGGGTCTACGATAGCCATGGCAGCACTAGATTGGTGTCCGTATGAGATGAATGTGCGCTAAATGAATCAACGTACGGTGCACATACATGAATGAACGTTGTACAATAGTGGTATGACATATACCGTAGAACTTACCACCTGGCCTGGGTTGCTCCCCGCCTTGGGTGATGAATTGGCCATGCGCCAATTGGGCTATACCATCATTGATCAAAGCGTACAGTTGGTGATGCGTAACCCGTGGAATTTAGCGCCGCGCATTTATTGTGCCCAAGCGGCGTTTTTGTGTTTGTCGTTTGCCGTACCCCGCCCCAAAGCCTTGCTTGGCCAACAATATTGGGACCAAATCGTGGCACTGGGGCAACAAATCACCGCTGAGCACGAGTTTGCTACCCTCGAACTGGCCGCTGCCGGTGCCGAATCTGCCGTCATGCAACGTATCGCCACGACCCTGGCTGAGCGACTCAAATTACGCGTGGTGCCCAGCGAAGGCGATTTGCAAGTGCGTATTCGCCC
>CAISXI010000100.1 GCA_903889425.1 uncultured Roseiflexaceae bacterium
GAACCGGGTCAATCGTTGATTGGCAAAAAAGTCGATGTCGTCTTTATTGGTAGCTGTACCAATTCACGTATTTCCGATTTGCGCTTAGCCGCCCAAGTGATGCAAGACCGCAAAGTTGCGAGTGGCGTGCGCATGATGGTAGTCCCCGGCTCACAGCAAGTCAAAAAACAAGCCGAAGCCGAAGGCCTTGACGAAATATTCAAATTGGCCGGTGCCGAATGGCGTGAAGCAGGCTGTTCGATGTGTATTGCCATGAATGGGGATCAACTCAAACCTGGCCAATATGCGGTTTCCACGAGTAATCGTAATTTCGAAGGGCGCCAAGGTAAGGGTGGCCGAACCTTTTTGGCGAGCCCCTTAACTGCTGCCGCCACCGCCATTGCAGGAGTAATCTGTGACCCCCGTGAAATTTTGGGATAACCACCATTACCTGCAATGGGCCAAAAAAGCCCCACTCGGATTACTCCTCGTGGGGCTGGGCCTGAGTGTGACTGGCCATGCCATCAGCCAAAAAAGCCAGGGAAAGCCGTGGTTTTGGTGGGGTACCATTGGTTTAGTTATCGTCAATAGTGGTATTAGTGTGGTTGGTGATGCCGTGCGTCATCGCACCTTGATGGATCTTGCACCTACCATAAGTAAGAATGAGGCTTCCGTTGAATAAATTTATTCCGTATACCGCACGCTATGCGGTGCTCCCGATGGAAAACGTCGATACCGATCAAATCATCCCGGCCCGATTCCTCAAGACCACCGACAAAGTCGGCTTGGGCGATAACTTGTTCTCTGACTGGCGCTATGACGGCAATGGCCAGCCCAAACCCGAGTTTTTGTTGAACAAGCCCTTCACCAAAGGGGTCGAAGTCCTCGTTGCAGGTACCAACTTTGGCTGTGGCTCGTCACGCGAGCATGCCCCGTGGGCACTGCAAGGCTTTGGCTTCAAAGCGGTGTTGAGCACCTACTTTGCCGATATTTTTCAAAACAATTCCCTCAAAAACGGCTTGTTGCCGATTGTGATTTCGCCCGAAACCTATCAGCTCTTGGTTGCGAGCGATGCCCCTAACCCCGGTCACGCTACCCTGTCGGTTGATTTGGTGAGCCAAACAGTAACATTGCCCGACGGCAGTACGATGTGGTTTCCCGTTGAACCATTTGCCAAATATTGTGTGGTGAATGGTGTCGACCAACTAGGATTTTTGGCCAATGCCGACAGCGATATTAGTGCCTATGAACAGACCCACGCCACTCGAGTAGATACGGTAGGTTTATAATGCGAGCCACAATTACCACATTACCTGGTGATGGAATCGGCCCCGATGTCGTTGCCCAAGGGGTGGCGGTATTAAACCGTGTTGCAGCTGTGTTTGGACATACTTTTACCATCAATACAGCCCTCCTCGGTGGTTGTGCCATCGATGCAACCGGCACCGCACTGCCTGAGGCCACCTTGGTTGCTTGTCAGGCATCTGACGCGGTACTGCTCGGTGCCGTCGGTGGTCCCAAATGGGATAACCCCGCCGCTAAAGTGCGTCCCGAACAAGGACTGCTCGGTATCCGCAAAGCACTCGGCCTGTATGCCAATCTGCGCCCGGTCACCATCCATCCCCGCTTGATTGCTGCCTCACCGTTGCGTGCCGATTTATTGCACGGCGTCGATATGGTGGTGGTGCGTGAATTAACCGGTGGGATTTATTTCGGTGAAAAAAAGCGTGAGCCGCATGCCAGTGGCGAACAAGCCATCGATACCTGTGTCTATACCACTGGCGAAATCGAGCGGATTATTCGCACTGCTGCCGTCACTGCCCGGGGCCGCAAAAAGAAACTGGTGTCTGTCGATAAAGCCAACGTGCTTGAAACATCACGCTTATGGCGCAGTACCACCACCCGCATCATGCAAGCTGAATTCCCCGACGTGACACTCGAGCATATGCTGGTAGATTCCTGTGCCATGCACTTGATTCGCCGCCCCGCTGATTTTGATGTGATTGTCACCGAAAACATGTTTGGGGATATTTTGACCGACGAAGCCTCGATGCTGGCCGGCTCAATGGGCATGCTGCCTTCGGCCTCACTCGGCGCCGAAAGCAATGGACCCACCCGCATGGGACTGTACGAACCGATTCATGGTTCTGCCCCAGATATCGCCGGCAAAGGAATTGCCAACCCCATGGCAACGATTCTTAGTGTGGCTATGCTGTTGCGCTACTCTCTCAACCTTGAAGCCGAAGCCCAGGCTGTCGAACGTGCCGTCTATGCCACGCTCGATGCAGGGATTGTGACAAAAGATGTAGCCGCCCCAGGTGAAACGACGTCGCATACCGATATTGTTGGGGCTGCGATTGTGGATCGGATTCAGGTAGCCTAATATGACCGCAAGCCGTAAATCACATTCAGGCACAATTCCGTTAATCCCACAACGGGTGTCAATATTGGGGGTAACTGTCGACGATGTCACCGAAGATGAAGCGGTGCGCGTTATTGATGGGCTGATTCGCAATGGGGGCGTTCATCAAGTGGTAACGATTAACCCTGAATTTGTGATGGAAGCACTCCGTGA
>CAISXI010000101.1 GCA_903889425.1 uncultured Roseiflexaceae bacterium
GTGGACGTTGATAGTTGTGCGAAGGTTGCGTTATTTGTAAGGTATTGCTTGTATGCCCATACCGCAACCGGCGTGACTTATGGTACAATCGGGCGGTGTTGTAATGCCCGTACAGGAGGATTTATCATGCGACCCAAAATTACCATTATCGGCGCTGGGTTTGTCGGTTCAACGGCTGCCCATTGGATTGCCACCAAAGAACTCGGTGACGTGGTGTTGCTCGACGTGGTCGAGGGCGTACCCCAAGGCAAAAGCCTCGACTTGGCCGAAGCTGCCCCCATCGAAGGCTACGACCTCAAAATTATTGGTACCAACGATTATGCCGACACCGCCAATTCAGATGTGATTGTGGTGACGTCAGGAGCCCCCCGCAAGCCTGGTATGACCCGCGAAGATTTGATCAAAATCAACGCCAAAATTACCCGTGACTGCATCAGCAAAGCGGCGCCGTTGTCGCCCAATGCCGTGATTGTAATGGTCAACAATCCCCTCGACACGATGGTCTATTTGGCCCGTCAAGTCAGTGGCTTCCCCAAAGAGCGCGTAATCGGTCAAGCCGGTGTACTCGATGCTGCCCGCTACCGTACGTTTATTGCCATGGAAACCGGCGTGTCGGTGGAAGACATCCAAGCCATGTTGATGGGTGGTCATGGTGACGAAATGGTGCCGTTGCCCCGCTTCACCACCATTGGCGGTATCCCCGTCAGCGAATTCATCTCTGCCGAACGGCTCGAAGCCATCGTCGACCGCGCCCGTAAAGGTGGCGGCGAAATCGTCAACCTGCTCAAAACTGGTAGTGCCTATTATGCCCCTGCTGCCGCAACGGTGCTGATGGTCGAATCGATTGTGCGTGACAAAAACCGCATCGTGCCAGCAGCCTGTTATCTGACCGGTGAATACGGCCTCAACGACATCTACTTCGGTGTGCCGTGTGTGTTGGGTGCCGGTGGTGTCAAACGCATCATCGAATTGCCGTTGAACGACGACGAAAAAGCCTTGGTGAAGGCCAGTGCTGACGCTGTTGCTGGTTCGATTGCCGCCCTCAAAGCAATGGACCTCGACGCCTAAATCGTTGTAAAGCTTGCATGCCCACCTATGTTGTAATCTTCATAGGTGGACATTTTTACACTAATTTGGATTATTTTTCATAAATTCTCCATAGCCATTAAAAAATGTGCGCATGGGTAATTTTTATTTCAACAAATATAAAAAATCGTGTACAATACAGAAAGAATAAGTAGAAATTGTTAAGGAGATACGGCGATGGCGCACGTATTGAGCAACGATACATGGCAGGTTGGCGTATTACCCCAGGCAGGAGCGTCGCTCGCCTATGCCCGGATTAAACGTGACGGGATATGGCATGATTTCATGCGGCCAACGCCAGAGGCTGATTGTGGTGACGCACTCAAATGTGCAAGTTATCTACTTACGCCATGGTCGAACCGCTTGCGTGATGCCCGATTTGCTTTTGCGGGTACGACATATCAATTGAACCCTAGCTTCCCTGACGGGACTGCGATCCATGGTGTGGGGCGCAGTTTTGCGTGGCGGGTGGCGAGTAGTGATGATACCCACATTGAATTGCATTTCGATACCCGCTTACACAGTGGTGTCAACTTCCCTTTTGCATTTAAGGCGTGGGTTGAATACCGTCTGGACGGGGCGAATTTCAGTACACGGATGGGGCTGACCAATCTCGATTCACAGCCGATGCCGGCAGGATTTGGGACGCATCCGTTTATTCAGCGCACACTTACGGGTAGTGACGATTTATTATCTATGCAGATTCCGTGTGACAGTGCCTATCCGTTGGCTGATTGTATGCCTACGGGTGCACCACAAGCGATTCCTGCACATCTCGACTTTCGGCAATTACGCCAAGTGGGTACAGATTTTGCGGATGATTGTTTGACTGGGCGACAAATTGGCGAATCGATTGTGTTGCAATATGGTGCATCAGATACACATATCACGCACTGGATGGACCATCTGTATTCCCATGTGGTGTTGTATATGCCCAAAGAGCAACCATTTATTGCGCTTGAGCCGGTGAGTAACGCCAATGATGGGTTTAATTTGCTGGCGCAAGGTGAGGTTGGTCATGGGGTATTTGTGCTTGCACCAGGGTGTTCACGTGAAGCAATGTCTGGATATATGGTAGGTGAGTAATTAACATGTCACCCATGCGACATTATCCATTTGCAGAAGTACATAATTTTCGTGATTTAGGTGGTTATCCTACGAATGATGGTAGGGTAACTGCCTATAATACATTTTTTCGATCTGATTCCCCGCATCTCATGAATGTGAATGATCAGGCCAAAATTCGTGCGATGAAGATTCATACTATTGTTGATTTGCGTTTTCCTGCGGAACAACACGCGTTGCCGAGTCCATTTTTTGGTGACGCAACTATTGCGTATCATACGCGTTCGATCATAGCAGATTTTGGGATGTACAACACACGATTACACGAAGGAGTTCCCAAACTCTATATCAATGTCATCCAACATGATCCAAAAATATTTGCCGAGATATTTCGGGTATTAATTCATGCTGATGATGCGACGTGGTTTTATTGTCGGGTTGGCAATGTACGATCTGGTATCGTTGCGGCAATACTGCTCGATTGTGTGGGTGTGCCGCACAATGAAATAGTCACTGACTATATGCGTACGGCGTTGTATGTGGCGCCGATTATGCAAATTATGCGCCAGGAGGGCTTGGGGAATGCGAGTCAAGAATTATTTGACGTAGCCTTGTGGCCACGCCCCGAAAATATCCAAGTGTTGCTGTATTTCTTGCGACAACGCTATGGTGGCAGTGCTGGGTATCTCCAAGATGCCGGAATTACGAGTGATGAATTAAAACTACTTCAAGTGAAATTCACCGTAGCGTCCGATCCAAAATAAGCTGAGTCAATAATACCCGCGATACGTTGGCGTATAAGCGGGTATTGTATGCAATCTAGCTGTGATCCGTGTAGAAATATCCATGTAGTGCAGTTAATAATTTGAGTTGAAATAATCTGTGCAATCTTGATATGCTCCGACACTATAATGCTGTTAGCTATTGCTGATAATTGGGAGTTCTTTGATATGACTCCCATTGACGGCAATGCGAAGCATGAAGTCGGCGGCGTTCGCACGTGATACTTTGGCGTTTAAAGTGCGATTATTGATGTCAATCGAATATTGTCCCGTAAATGGGGCATCAATCATTGTGTGGGTGCGCACGATGCTCCAATCCAATTGGCTATGCGTGATGCAATCGACATATTGTTGTGAGGCGCGTGAGAGCCGATTGGCACTTGGCGGTAACAACAACATACTGAGTCGTTGGGTGAGCACACTTGCTTTGTTGGGTATGGAGATGTGGGTATCGCAAAAACCGACGAGGCGCGCCACGCCGTGTTTTTTCATGCCGTGAATCACCGTGGCGATAATGTCGGCATGGGTAGATTCTGGCTCATCAGATGCAGGCATGATGGTGTCAATCACTGCATCGGCATGTTGGAAGGCGCGCTCAATCCCATAGCGATCACGGGCATCGCCGATTATGACGCGTAAGCGTTCGTGTGACAACGGGAGTTTATTTGGTTTGCGCACAAACGCGGTGACATCGTGCCCCATCGCAATCGCTTGCCGAACCAAATGATTTCCTGTGCGTCCACTTGCTCCCAAAATCACCAACTGCATTATGGTTGCATTTCTGTTAAAGACTACGATATATAGTATGTATATCATACATGAAATATGAACATATGTGCAAATAATTTAGGGGAATTTAGTTATATTTGGTAAATAATTAAATATATTAATGTGAATGTTCATATACATACATATGTATATAATTAAACATATTTTATATTTCGATGCAAACATATTCCTTGTGTAGTATATCATTGAGATATCATGAATAGCCCACAACGAATGCTATCCAATGTACAATACAAGAGCGGTGTGTAAGGAACCTTGAATGTACCGTGTTGTGTTGAGGTTGGTCTGTTATGGCAGAATTACGCTGTCACGTATGTGGAACGGCTGTTACGCCGAATGCCATTTATTGTAGTACGTGTGGACAATTACGCAAGTGTACGCCACCGTCTTGGTTTTTGGATTGTTGGCGTGGATTTGTGCAGATAATTCGGATATTGTTTGTGCTGTGGTTGGCGGGATTCATTGTACAGATAGTGCTACCGGTGGCAGTACAAATTACTCCAGTCTGTGGCACTACCCCAAGTATGATTGCAGTAATTCCGCGTACGCTGGGATCGATTGATTCACAACAAGGGGTGGTGGGTGGTCAGCCCTTGTTACAAGCCGGTGATTGTCATCCGGTAGCGTCGCCGTGGTATACCATTACTACCAATCAGGATATATGGTTTGCTGCTGCGCAACGTAATCCCCATACATGGATTGGCTGGTTGGTGGCGACGAGCGAAACAAATAGCGCCGCGGTGACACAAATTGGTGTGCGCGGCATGCGTGACGCGATTAATCTGGTATGGCGTGGATATCAGTGGGTGATGGATAACTGTATCGGAGTGTCTTGCTAGTGGTCGTGTCGTTGACACGCGGGTATCAGTAATAGAAATTTAGGTAGCATGAAAAATCCAATGTTAGATGTGGCACAGGTGCGGATGGCATTGCGGCAACTCGATGTCAAGCCGTCACGGGCCATGGGGCAAAACTTCCTAGTCGACGCCAACGCTCTCGCCGCCATCGTCGATGCGGGCGAAATCACTCCCCAATCGTTGGTGGTAGAAGTTGGTCCCGGCTTGGGGGTATTGACGTGGGAACTCGTGCAACGAGCTGGCGAGGTGATTTCAATTGAATTAGACAAACGCTTGATTGCGCGCTTGTACGATGAATTCGCCCAATTTGCGAATTTGACGTTGGTGAATCACGACATCCTCAAAAGTGATATTGCCCAAATCACCGCGCGGCGCTCGTACCGGGTGATAGCAAATTTGCCGTATGCGATTACCTCACCGGTATTGCGCCACTTCCTCGAATCCGATCATCCGCCAGAATTGATGGTGGTGCTGGTGCAACGTGAAGTTGCCCAACGGATTTGTGCTGCGCCGGGAGACATGTCGGTGTTGGCCCACGCCATGCAAATTCGGGCGGTGCCCGAATTAGTGTCGATTGTGCCCCCCGAAGCCTTTATGCCGGCGCCTGCGGTGCACTCGGCAGTGTTGCGCTTGCGCCACCGCGCCGTACCACTCGTGCCGCCGGCGGATGAACGCAAAGTCATGCGGGTCATCAAAGCAGGATTTTTACATGCCCGCAAACAATTAGGCAATAGCTTGTCTGGGGGCCTTGCCGCCCACAATATCCGCATCGAACGTGATGTTGCCCAACGGATTTTGATTGCTGCCGGGATTGACCCGATGCGCCGTGCCGAAATGCTTACCATCGATGAATGGCAACGGGTGGCTACTGGGGTGGCAGCGGTGGTTGATCTCGCGTGATGACTGTGCGTCGCCACCATGGGCCAATTACTTGATTGCTCTGTGCTAGTCGATAGCTGAAATAACCCGTGATAATCAGCGATAGCACTACGCTGGTAAGTGCTGCTTCGAGCCCAAAGTCGCCACCCGTTAACCACCACGGACCGTCAATTTGGGCATCGATGATGCCGTGTTGGGCGATGCCCGACACGGTGACGCCATAGAGGGGGCCTTGGGCGATATTCCACGCCGCATGTAGTCCGATGACGACCCATAACGAACGCGTCAAACAAAAAAGTACCCCAAATAACAACCCTGCTTCAATTGCAATCGCCGTACTACTCCACCAATCGGCATTGGGGTTGCCGGCATGCAAAAAGCCAAAAATCAACCCTGAGAGCAGAATCGCCGCCCAGCTCCCAAAGAGCTCTTCAAGCATGCGTAAAACTACGCCGCGAAGCAAAATTTCTTCGACAATCCCAGCCCAAATCCCCACATCGATGATGTCGCGCCACGGGATATCTTGCCAACCTTGGATGTGATAGACGCCACTGAGCGCCATTACGCCGACGAGGAGACTCATCATCGCGACACCCAAAATCATCCCTTGGGCTAGGCCACGCCACGCAGTGGTCGCGGCAAATTCGCTTATTGGGCGTTGTTCTATTACTTTAACCAACACAACGTAGGCAATCACAAACGGCATAATGGCAAACAGTGTCGCGCCTAAATATCCGAGTGACGATGTGGTGTTCGGTAGATTGAGATAATCACTAATGGTACTTTGGACTATTGCCAAGATAGCAAGCATGATGAGAAAGAGGATAAGTTTGACGATGGGGAAGCGGAGTATACGCCAAAAAAGTGTCATAGAGTTCCTCCCTGTAGTCATGACGAACGGGGCAAAATAAGCTATTTTGTAGATGACTTTTTGCCGTGTGCGAACGTAAATGCATCGACGGTATGGGCATATTGTTTGTTGCAAATCCCACCTAAATTAAGGTGGGATTGCTTCCTCGACGCAGTATGCCTTCGCTGCCATTAATCGATGATTATTGATGCAATAGAATCGTTTCCCCAGCGTTGAGGGTGATATTCCAGCCACTGGTGTGGCACGAGGTGTCCTGATTGTTGGTGCGGAGTAGCGTATTGCTGCGGATGGTGATAGTGGTCGAATGATTTGCGGTAATCGTGGCGTGGGTGAGTGCCCCAGATTGCCAGGTCATATCAACCACCACGCCACCACGGGCACACAATCCTTGTACGCTTCCGTTGGCCCACAGCGCCGGTAATGCCGGCAGCAGA
>CAISXI010000102.1 GCA_903889425.1 uncultured Roseiflexaceae bacterium
CATGCGACAATGTTCGTTTACGAACTAGAATCGACCATAGTGCGAGAAGGCACGGTTGGCTTCTGCCATGCGTTGCACGTCTTCGCGTCGTTTGATGGTCGTACCGGCGTTGTTGAATGCATCCACTAATTCCAACGCCAAACGCTCGATCATCTCGGTGCGCATCTGCTCGGCCTTGGCCAAAAATTCGTCGGGGATTTCGACCCATTCTTCTTTGCGGCCCAAATCGTCGGTGTACAAACATGCCTTGAATTCAATCAAGTCAATAATGCCACGGAAACGGTCTTCGGCACCAATCGGCATCTGAATGCAGACAGGCTTCGCACCCAAGCGGTCGATAATCATTTCGACGGTACGCTCAAAATTCGCACCCGTGCGGTCCATTTTGTTGACAAAACAGATACGCGGTACGCGATATTTGTCAGCCTGGCGCCACACCGTTTCGGATTGTGGCTCCACACCGGCAACAGCATCAAACACCACCACACCACCGTCAAGCACACGCAATGAACGTTCTACCTCAGCGGTAAAGTCCACGTGACCTGGGGTGTCGATGATGTTGATACGGTAGTTCACGCCGTTTACGTCCCATGCAGCAGTGGTGGCAGCAGCGGTAATCGTGATACCACGTTCGCGCTCTTGCTCCATCCAGTCCATGGTGGCAGTACCTTCGTGTACTTCACCGATTTTGTAGGTACGACCGGTATAATAAAGGATACGTTCCGTAGTCGTCGTCTTACCCGCATCAATGTGCGCAATAATACCGATGTTTCGGTAGCGTTCTAACGGTGTTTCGCGCGGCATAGCCCTTACCTACTCCTTCGTCGCTCATGCGACAATGTTCGTTTACGAACTAGAATCGACCGTAGTGCGAGAAGGCGCGGTTGGCTTCAGCCATCCGTTGCACATCTTCGCGCCGTTTGATGGTCGTACCGGTATTGTTGAATGCATCCACTAATTCCAACGCCAAACGCTCGATCATTGGCTTGCCGCCACGACCACGGGCCGACATCAGCAACCAACGGATTGCCAATGACAACCGGCGTTCTGCTTTGACTTCTACTGGCACCTGATACGTGGCACCACCTACGCGGCGGGGCTTGACTTCAATGACCGGTCCGGCGTTGCGCAAGGCACCATCCATCACTTCCATTGGAGTCTTCTTCAATCGCTCAGCAGCCATCTCGAGCGCACCGTAGACAATCGTCTCGGCCATGCTCTTCTTCCCACGCATCATCGTCTTGTTTACCAGTTGCGTCACAATCACGCTGCTGTAACGCGCATCCGGTAACATTTCACGCTTGATAGTCTTGCCACGTCGGGGCATATCGACCTCTCAACCTAAAACTACTCACTCGTACGAGTGCTACTTCTTCTTGGCTGGCGCGGCAACATTCTTCTTCGTGCCGTACTTCGAACGTCCTTGCTTACGATTTGCCACACCTTGGGCATCCAATGTGCCGCGCACAATGTGATACCGCACGCCCGGCAAATCCTTCACACGTCCGCCACGAATCAACACCACCGAGTGCTCTTGTAGATTGTGACCTTCACCCGGAATGTATGCAGTCACTTCCATACCGTTGGACAACCGCACCCGCGCAATCTTGCGCAACGCTGAATTTGGCTTCTTGGGCGTCATTGTACGTACCTGCGTACATACCCCTCGCTTGAACGGCGAACCGCTCCCCCGCGTCAATTTCCCCTTCAACACATTGTAGTTGAAGCGAAGTGCCGGCGCCTTTACCTTGCGCTCGACCGGTTTGCGCGGCTTTCGAACTAGCTGATTGATCGTCGGCATGCTCTCTGCTTTCTCCTCAGTCCCAACAGCACACAAAAAAATATGTTACCCTCGGATCTGGTCGCAACTAATGCTGCGCCTTAGAGAGGGCACGTTGGCTTCCGTCACGCTGATGCCAATCTAATATGCTGGCGAGTTAGAATAATACCATACGCAAGCAGTGGTGTCAAATCCAATTTTTCCCATCCCAATGCCCTAAATCCCCTTTTTTGCCCTTTATACCCCTTTTTTTAGATTACAATACGATTACAATCAATTTATTATGTCAAACAAATAACACTATTTGCGCATTATTTTGCCAAAAAGTACCTGACTGCCGATGGGCAGTGACTACGCGCGGGAAATAGCAGGGCAACTGAATATGCTATGATTGGATGAATCACTGGTTCACTCACTCATAAAGGAGTCGTCATGAGCAGCGTTGCCCAGACCCGCACCGACCAA
>CAISXI010000103.1 GCA_903889425.1 uncultured Roseiflexaceae bacterium
CAAATCAGAACTCAAGCGCGATTTTGAAACCATTGCCAATTCCTAATCGAGGTGGCGGCGTGGCTGATTATTCATTTCAGCTGAGCGATGATGCCCGCGCCGATGTGGTGACGCGTCTCAATCGCATCGAAGGTCAAATTCGCGGCGTGCAACGCATGCTTAGTGATGGGCGCGACTGTCACGACGTGATTACGCAACTCGCTGCAGTACGCGCTGCGGTGACGAGTGTGAGTACAGCTTTGGCAGAGCGGTGTGCCCACGAATCGTTGTGTGGCGATGGTAGTATCGCTGCCGACGAGGTTGCGCGGTTGTTGGCATTGTTGCGCGCGTCGCGCTAGTTTTGATCATTACGCCCCGTAACGCAGTCTGCGTTACGGGGCGTAGTTGTGTGCTTGACCAGCGCTATTCACGATGCGCGGGAGTTTTTTCCCAAAAATTAAGGTAGACGAGACGAATCATCTGGTCGCCATTGAATCATGCGGGCCAATACCCGATCGGCGAGCTCGGGGAAGCAGGCACTGCCCCACAGTAACAGCCTATCTTGCCAGCGTGTGTACACAATCCGAGGATGGTGCCGCAGCGCGGTAATTATCTGTGTGGCGACCTGGCTGGCGGGGATGCCTGGTGTGCGGGTGTGGCGTACTTCGTGGTTTGCCCCCATACGTTGGCTGAAAAACTCGCTTTGGACGGTGCCAGGACGCACGACGGTGAGTTTGACATCGCTGCCACGTAATTCGATGCGCAAGGCATCACACAGTCGTTCGAGTGCCCCTTTGCTGGCGGCATAACCGCCGCTGTAGGGCAATGCATGGACACCTACTACTGATGAAATCACCACAATTGCCCCTGATTTTTTTGCCAAAAAATGCGGCAATACGGCCTGTATACCTGCCAAAACACCACCCACATTGACATTCATACAGCGCACCACATCATCCCACTGTAATTGCGCCACCGGCATGCTGAGCCCGACGCCGGCGTTGCAGATGATGGCATCGAGGCGGCCAAAGGTGGTCATGGCAAGTGCCACCACTGTGGGCATGGTGGCGGGGTCACTGATGTCGCCGGCGTAGATGGCGTGCTGGCCGGGGAGGGTTTGTTGTAGCGCTAGCAAGCGCTCGTGGCGGCGAGCCACGCAGATGACGTGGGCGCCGTGCTGGGCGAGGGCCGTGGCACAGGCCGCGCCGATGCCGGCACTGGCACCGGTGACGATGATAACGGCGTTGGTGAGTTGCACTCAGGCTCTTTTCGGCTGAAATGGTAGTTATTGGCTTTATTGTAGACCAATTTTATGCCCGCACATGCTGGGCATAGACGGCAATGAGTTGATCCATCGAGGCTTGCCAGCTCTGTTGTGATGCGTACGCAATGGCTTGCTGGGCGATGGTCTGGCGCAATTCAGGGTTGTCACGCAAGAGCGTCACGGCATTGACGAGTGCGTCCGGTTGGTTGGGGTCATAGACCAGGCTGTTTTGGCCATGGCGTAGGGTTTCTTGGAGCCCTCCCACAAAGGGGGCTACCACGGGTAAACCACAAGCCATCGCTTCGACAGGGGCGAGCCCAAAGGTTTCGCTTTGGGACGGGAAGACAAAAATATCGGCGGCGTTGTAGGCGTCAATCAACTCTTCGCCTTGGAGGACGCCGGTAAAGTGAGCATTGGTGTGGGCAAATTGGCCATGGGCAATGGCTGATTCGGGGCCGCCGCCGACGAGGGCCAGGCGCACACCGGGCATTTGGGTGAGCGGGATGAGTGACGCGATGTTTTTTTCGCGGGATAACCGCCCCACATAGAGGGCGATGAGGTCATCAGGATGACCGTTGCTCAGGCGGGCGCGCATGGCGTGGTCGCGGGGTTTGGTACGGAAGCGCTCGAGATCGATGCCCCGGCGCCAATGCTGGCCACGCTGGATGCCACCCGCAGTGATTTGGGTCAAAGCGTGGCGGGAAGGAGCGAGGGTGAGCAAGGCGCGGTTGTGCCACATCCGAAAGAAGGCCCAGGCGATGGGTAAACCCCAAGCGCCGGCGTATTGCGTGACATAATGGGGGATGTCCATGTGCACGGAGGCGATGAGTGGCACGTGGCCGATTTTGGCCATAATGACGCCCGCAGTGCCGATAAAGGTCGGGTTCATCACATGGATTATTTGTGGTTGGAATGCTTGGATGGCCCGTACAGCCGCTGGGGTGGGCAGGCTACAGTAGAGCTCAGGGTAGAGCGGGAATCGTGGACCCCAGGCGGGGTAGACGGGGTAGCCGAGTGCTTCGGTAGGTGCACTGGGTGGTCCAAAGATGATGACTTCGTGACCGTGGGCGCGGAGATGGCGGAGCATTTGTAGAGTAATGGTGACGACACCATCTACTTTAGGCAGAAATGTTTCGGTAAATAGTGCAATGCGCATGGAGGCTCGTTTATATTGGTGGATATTAATAACATAGCATAATTTGTTGAAATCAAAGAATTGCTATTGTTGTGTGATAAACAGATGAACAGGGCGTAAAAAAGTGTCACATGGTACAATGTCAGCGCCAATGGAATATGAAATAGGGGGTGTGTGTTGATTGCAATGAACCGAGTGTCGACGTTTTTTCGTGAGTCATCGCCGGCAGTAGTGCGGATTTTGATTCATAGCTTGTTGTTTGGCTTGGCGGCGAGTGTCTCGGATGTGTTATTTAATTTTTATTTAGATAGTCTCGGCTACGGCAATGAAGTAGCCGGACAGATGAATTCACTCTTTAGAATAGCAGGGTTTGTCTTTGGCATTCCCTTGGGGATGTTGATTGACCGGCGTGGTGCGCTCAAAATGCTCTATTTTGGAATTAGTAGCTATGCGATCGGGTGGGCCGTGTTGTTGACGTGGACCGATATTCGGATTATTGCGCCGGTCTATTTTTTGATTGGGGCAGCCAATATCGCCACCTATACCGCAATTATGCCGTTGTTGAGTAGTGTCATCGAACCCAAGCAACGGGCGACGTTGTTTGGTATCAATGCAGGGGCAACAGTGGCGGTGGGCTTTGTGGGGTCGTTGTTTGGTGGAGCCTTGCCAGGCTTGATTGCACCATTGCTGGGGGTCGGGGCGACTGATGCCTTGGCTTACCGGGTGGCGTTGTTTAGTGTGACGATTATCGGTTTGATTGCCGTGTTGCCATTGCTCGGTGTGCATGCGGCGGTGGCCAAACAACAAAGCGATGGCCGCATGCCGGTTGCGACCATGGATCAGACGCCGATTCCGTTTATGCGGATTATGGGATTTGCGTCGCAGTCGTTGTTGTTGGGGGTGGCTGGTGGGTTGGTGGTGCCGTTCCAAAACCTGTTTTATCGCCAGCAATTCAACCTCGATGATGCGACGGTGGGGATGATTTTGGCACTTTCGGCCTTTGCGATGGGATTTGGTAGCACCATTGGTGGTGCCATGGCCAAACGCTTTGGGTTGCGCCGTGCTGCTGCATTGTCACGGTTATTGTCGGCACCGACACTTTTGTTAATGCTGGTGCCGTCGTTATGGGTATCGTGTTTGGCCTATTTTTTGAGCCGTATCATGGTGGGGATTACCTTCCCGCTGGCAGATGCGTTGGTCATGCAATCAGTGCCCGTGAAGCAACGGGGCACGAGCATGAGTCTGAGTAGCATGTTGTGGTCATTGGGCTGGGCTGGCACGGCCTATTTGAGTGGCTTTATCCAACGCGATTATGGGTTTTACTGGGTATTTATCGCATCGGCGGTAGCCTATGCGGTGAACGCCGTGATGTTTTATTTGATTCCATTCAAGGATGAAGGCCACTAAGCGTTAATCGTATCAGCGGAGTAATTCGGGTGACGATGGGGGGTACCTCGTGGTCACCTGTGCCTGTGTCCACCACAAAATCGGCTATGATAGATGTGAGTTATTTTCTAAACCGAAAGCACAAGGCATACGCATGTCGCGATTTTCACAGTACTCCCCGTTGGTATGGCGGTTGATGGTGTTTGCCTTTATTATCGGATTAACCTCGAGCTTGCCCGATATTTTGTTTAATTTTTATCTGTTGAGTTTAGGGTTTGATAATAGTGTCGCTGGCGAGTTGGCGAGTATTGTGCGTTTGGCTGGGTTTGCCATGGCGATTCCCTTGGGGATTGCGGTGGATCGTTTTGGCGGCATCCGCACGGTGCAGGTGGCAGCACTCATCAACATTGTGGTGTGGTTTGCCATATTAAACGTGACCGATTTGGCGTGGTTGCGCGGGATTTATTTTTTCTCGGGGGTCTTTTTTACGGCCCAAAGTGTGGCCGTATTGCCATCGATAATTCGGGTTACCACTCCAGAACAACGCCCGTTTTTGTTCGGGTTAAATTTTTCGATTTTTATGGGCACGGGTGTCTTTGCGGCATTGATTGGTGGCATGTTGCCAGGAATTATTGCGCAATTTAAAGGTATCGACGCCATGTCTACCGAAGCGTATCGGGTGGCATTGCATGGCGTCATCGTGCTGACGGGGATTGGGTTTGTGTCGTTGCTGGGGCTGCACCGCCGCATCATGAGTGCTACGACCAATCACGCCGAAGTGGCGACTCATAGTGAGGGTGTGCCGGTGCCACTGGCAACCATGATTTATCGGGTGCTGGGGCGGTTGAGTTTGGGGTTTGCGGCGGGGGTATTTCATCCGTTTGTGAATATCTTTTTGCGGCAAACATATGCCATCCCTGATAGTCAAATCGGGGCTACCATTGCGATATTTAGTTTGACATCGGCATTGGGCGGTATGTTTTGTGGGGTGATTATTGCACGCTTGGGTATTCGTCGGGCTATTTTGGCGACGACACTGGCCTGTGCGTCATTGATTATGGGGATTTTGTTGCCGAGCGCCATGTGGTTTGTGATTGTGTATGCCATGTTGAGCTTTATGATTAGCATGGTCTATCCCCTTGGTGATGTGTTGTTGATGGACTCGGTGGCGCCGGTACAACGTGGGCTCGCGAGTAGCATGGCGATGATGATGTGGTCGTTGGGCTTTGCCTTGGCAGCCATGCTGAGTGGGCGTTTACAAGTGGCTAGTGGCTTTACGTGGCCGATTTTGTTGTACGCCGTAGGATTTGTGGCGACGGGGATGCTGTATTGGATGATTCGCTTCCCTCGGTACGGCGCAGTACAACCAACAACGGCATAAATACAGGTACAATACCGCTACACAACGGTGTGTAGAATTAGGAACAAAGAGGTGTTTTTGTGATTGCAATGCGTAATCAATGGCGGACATTTACTGCGGGGGCATCGCCTGCAGTGTATCGGATCTTGTTGCACGGCATGTTATTTGGCTTGTCGTTTAGTATTGCCGACATGCTGTTTAATTTTTATTTACAAAGCCTCGGCTATGATAATTTAGTCTCGGGGCAATTACAGTCGTCATTCCGGATGGCTGGGGTGGTGTTGGGGATCCCCATTGGGATGATTATCGATCGGATTAGTGCCCAGCGCATGCTCTATATTGGTATTTTGACCTATGCCATTGGTTGGGGTGTGTTGTTGATGGTGCATGGCGTGACGATTGCCACGCCATTTGGAGAGATTTCGCCGTTGCAAATGATGAATATTTTGTATTTTATCATCGGGGCTGCCAACATGGCGACGTATACGGCAGTGGTGCCGTTGTTGAGCACAGTGATTGAGCCACAGCAACGGGCGTCGATGTTTGGCGTCAATGCGGCAGCATCGACGATGGTGGGCTTTGTGGGGAGTATTGTGGCAGGGATGTTGCCGGGGTTTATCGGGTCGCTGTTGGGGGTATCGGCCACATCTGAATCGGCATATCGCACCGCGTTATTTGGCGTGTGTGGCTTTGGTTTGTTGGCGGTGTTGCCACTAATCGGCATCCAAAAAGCCAAGCACGGCATAGCAAAAGATGCGGTTGCCGCGAGTACGGTCGTGCCCGATGGTGAACGCGTGCCGTTGTATAAATTGTTTTTGTTTGCCACACCATCCTTCTTTTTTGGGGTAGCAGGCGGGATGTTTGTGCCGTTTCAAAACCTCTACTTCCGACAAGAATTTGGCGCCAGTGATAGCATTGTGGGCTTGAGTATTGCGTTTGGGATGTTGGCCATGGGAATTGGCAGTATTTTGGGTGGGCCACTCGCCAAGCGTTTGGGGATTCGTCGCGCTACGTCGGTGTCGCGCTTTATGGCGGCGCCACTGATGTTTGTGATGTTGATTCCGAGTTTTTATGTGGTGTCGGTGGCGTATGACATCAACCGTTTGTTGGTGGGCTTGACCTTCCCACTTTTTTCGGCCTTGATGATGCAATCCGTACCGCTCAAGCAACGGGGCACGGCCACCAGTATGAGTAGCATGACCTGGTCGCTGGGCTGGGCGGGGTCGGCTATTTTGAGTGGGTATATGCAGTCGCAAGGCTCATTTGACACGGTGATTATGCTATCTGGGTTGAGCTATGTCATTTCGGCGATATTAGTGCAATTTATGCCGTATAGCGATAAATTACCAGACTAGAATAGCGTGTGTGCTTGCGCCCCCTTTTGGCCAATGCCAAAGGGGGGCTTATTCATCGCTGGCACTGACGGCTATTTGCCCGCTGGGGGCTGGCAATGGCCAGGCACAGAGAGCGGCGGGGATAAACATTAGGCCCGCCACTGCCATACTGCCGACAATCCCCCACTGCATATAACACCACCCCGACAGCAATGTGCCCACCAAGCGCCCCAGTGAGTTGGCACTGTAATAAAAGCCGATATTGAGGCTGATGGCGTCGCGGGCGGCATAGGCGGCAATTAGGTACGAATGCACGGCCGAGTTGAGGGCAAACAACAGGCTAAACAAACAGACCGCCGCCAAAATCCCCCAGACGTTGGCGCCATATTGGTTCGCTAAACCGGCGCTCACGAGACAAACCAACAGCGGTGCACCGGCCAACAAGGCGGTCAGGCGCCCGTCGGGTGCCCGTTGCCCGGCTAAGATTTTGGGTGTGCTGGCTTGCACGACCCCGTAGCCGATGGTGTAGAGTGCCATGACGGCGCCAGATTGCCAAAACCCCCAACCGGGCGCACTCGCCATAAATAACGGCAAAGCGATTGCCAACCAGATATCGCGGGCACCAAACAAAAAGAAGCGGGCCACGGACAAGCGATTGACGGCAGCACTATGGGCAAAAATCCCGGCGAATTGTTTGATTTTGGCGGTGCCAGTGGTGGATGCGAGCGTAATAGTGAGGGCGAGTCCGATTGCGACAATTCCTGCCAACCCGGTGAGGGCGATGCGCATCCCAAAGGCCACAAACAACAGTCCCCCCACGAAAAAGCCCACCCCTTTGAGGGTGTTTTTGGCGCCGGTCAAGAGCGCGATAGCCCCAAACAGTCCCGATTGGTGTTCGTTCATGGCGGTCATAGCGCTTTTGGCGCTGATTTTGGTGAGGTCTTTGGCGATGCCGGCAAAGCCTTGTAGCACCATTAGGTAGGCCACGGGAGGAATTTGACTAGGGATGGCGATGCCAATCAACGTGATGATTTGGAGTATCAGTCCAAGTCGCATCGTGGTCAGTAATCCTAATCGTTGCGCTACCACTCCCCCAAATAAATTGACAATCACCCCACACAATTCGTAGATAGCAAAGACCCCGGCGAGGCTCAAGGCGTTGTAGCCGAGGGTGGAATAATGAAACAACACAATCATGCGCAAGGCCCCGTCGGACAGGGTCAGCAGACTATAGGCAATCGAAATCCGGGCGGCGCTGTTGGGCATGATGCCTCCTCGTCGGGCTAGCGAAATTTAGGCGGGCTCAGATTGGGCAACATATTGGGCCAGGGCGATCAAGCGATGGGAATAGCCCATTTCGTTATCGTACCACGCCAAAATTTTGACTTGGGTGCCGGCGGTGACCATGGTGGCACTGGCATCTACGATGGCCGAGCGGGTGTCGCTGCGGTAATCACTCGACACTAGTGGGGCAGTTTCGTACCCCAAAATCCCCTCGAGCGCCGGGCTTTGGCTGGCCTGTTGGAGCAAGCCATTGACTTCGGCAATCGTGGTTGGGCGATTGAGCTCAAAGACACAATCAGTCAACGATGCACCTAACATGGGGACACGTACTGCTACACCATCGAGCTTGCCGTTGAGTTCGGGGATGATCAGCCCAATGGTTGATGCCGAGCCGGTGCTGGTGGGGATGAGGTTTTGCGAGGCCGAACGGGCCCGCCGTACATCTTTGCTTGGTTTGTCTACTACACTCTGGGTGTTGGTCATGCAGTGCAACGTGGTAATCATGCCGTGATGAATCCCGATGCCGTGGTGGATGACGTGGGCAATGGGTGCCAGACAATTGGTGGTACAAGAAGCCGCTGTCACGATGCGGTCACTGGCGGGGTTATATAAGTGCTGATTGACGCCCATCACCACATTGAGGACGTTTTTGCTGATGGGTGCCGCCACGATGACTCGTTTGACCCCGGCCGCAAAAAACGGCGCCAGGCTGTCGGCGGTGCGGTATTTGCCACTACACTCGAGCACGATGTCGCAATCGCGCCAATCGGTGAACTCGATGGTTTTGTTGTGACTGATGGTCATGGTATGTGGACCGACCTGGAGTTGATTATCGTTGGTCGTGGCAGTGGTGGCAGCCCGACCATGCACCGTGTCGTAGTTGTACAGGTAGGCACACATCGCCTCGTCGCCATTGGGTTCGTTGATGTGGGTCCATTGCATGTCTGGGGACGCATGCCCAATCCGTAATGCCAACCGGCCGATTCGTCCAAATCCGTTAATCCCGATGCGCATGTGGTGCTCCTTGCGTGGTGATATTTACTCTTGTGGCTGAGGGTAGTATGACATGGTGTGATGAAATCGCCGTTAAATATATTTCAAATATATTTGAAATATATTTAACGGCGATTTCATCACACCATGTCATACTACCCTCAGCCACAAGAGTAAATATC